>CALJPB010000256.1 GCA_937981305.1 uncultured Selenomonas sp. | reverse complement strand
GGTCATAACAGACCGGATGCATCACCGGCACTCCTCTTGTTCTGATTATTGCAAAAAAAAGAACTTTCTGCAATAGGATTGCAGAAAGTGACGTACTTTCACCCAAAAGTGATATGATTTTATAGAAAAGCGTCTTTTTTTCGAGGAAAATGCAGCGATATAGGACTTTAGCACCTTATTGATTCAGCAGATACTGCATATATGCAGTCCGCACACTGCTCCGCCGCCGCTGACTGATCGGGAGTTCCACACCGTTCATGAGCACAAAGTTCTCCTTAGTCATTCGCTCGATCTTGTCCATATTCACCAAAATACGGTGGTAGCACTCAAGAAATCGCGTATCCGAGCTCAACTGTTCCACGGCCCACTCATAGGTATAGGGACGCGCAAGGCAGATCCCGCCCTGTGCAAGTACGACGTGCAGCCGTCCGCCATCGAGATCGATATAGTAAATCTTGTTGAAAAGGATCTCCAGCGGCTGCCCGTTGTGCCGGACTTCAAGCACTTGTGCCGCCTTGACACGGCGTTCAAACACGCGTGCGAGCGCCGCACGGAATGCCTCCTCATCCATGTTCACCGGCTTCAGAAAGTATCCGTCGGCAAAGACGCGGTAGCCCTCCATCAGATACTCCTCACTGCTCGTGAGAAAGATAATGCCCACATCATTGCTCTTTTCGCGAATACGGTGCGCCGCTGCCATCCCGCCGAGTCCCGGCATACGGATATCGAGGAGCAGGAGATCATAGGTGCAGCATTCGAAGGAATCCAGCATCGCCTCCGCCGTTTCGAACTGATCCACTTCCACTAGAGTGGCTTGCTTCGGCCAGTATTTCTCTAGAATATGAATGAGATAGTCGCGTACCGCCGTACACACCTCCGGCTCATCATCCACAATCGCAATCCGCATCATGTCCCTCTTTCTCTTTATGTTGCATTCATAGATTTGACGAATCTTATATCACATCGTATAATACCACAAAACAATACGAATGAAAACAGGAGGGATTCCTCATGATTGAGCATAACTTGACGATTGTCGTTTCGACATTTCTGTTTACCGTGACAATGGTGCCATCCGTCTATCTGCGTTACCTCCCATTCCGTCCCATCCTCGACGAACAGACACGAAAATCTCTACTGCATGGGTATGCAATCATCTTCTTCTGCGAGAACTGCCTGATTCTATTGCTCATTTTTTCAAACATTATTTCTTACACCTTGGAAACCTATAAGCACATCTATTTCTTCGCCGGCTATGCACCATACTTCGCCCTCAACCTCATCCTCATCCGTCCCTACTGGGCGCAGCACGCGTTTATCCTCGGGATCCAGCAGATTCTCGCCACCATAATCGCCACATGTGCCGCCATCATTACCCTCTTTTTTGTTGGCATTGACCATTTTTTCGATTATATATATCTATTCTTTCTGAGCTACCTTACCCTCTATCTACTGACCTTTCCACTCGTTCTTCCCTTCTTCCGCGAAATCTTCCTGCGTTTTTCCGCCATCAGCACGGAGCGGTTCTGGCTCTATATCGCCCCGCTGCCCTTCCTCGTGTTTTTTCATGAGATCTTTCATTCGGTTGGAGATAAGATGGTCGCGCTCGACTTCTTTATCTCGCGCCTGATGCTCGCCGGTGCCGCCATCTTCATTGCACTCGCCGCATGGCGCGGACTCGAACACATCCTTCAACAGGCGGCGATGACCGAGCGCAGTCTTGCTCTCCTGCGCCGTATGAATTCCTTCGGAGCCTATACGCGTTCCCTACAGGACAAACAGGCACGACTTGCCATTGTCCGCCACGATCTCCGCCACAACGCGAAAATGCTTGCCGATCTCATTGCACGCGGCGAGGATGACGCAGCAATACGGCTCATCCAAAGTCTCAACTATCAGATCGACGCAACAAGTGTCGAACACTTTGCAGAGAACCCCATGGTCGATTCCGCCCTCGCTGTCTACGTTGGGCAGGCTCGTGAAAAAAACATCCCCATCGACATAAAGATGGACACCCCCTCCACATTCGCCGCAGAGATCGACTTCTCCCTTCTTCTCTGCAACCTCCTGGAGAACGCTATAAACGCAGAAGAACATGAGGCAGAGGATGCGCGAGCCACCCGCGTCCGCGCACGGACAGCAGGAGACAGCATCTTCCTCTCCGTCGAAAATCGCTGCTCCACCACAGTCCACCGCTCTGCAAAAGGTCTTCCCAAACGTGAGCAACCTTCCGCCGGACATGGTTACGGTACCCTCTCCATCGAACAGTTCACACAGAAATACGGCGCAGAGTGCTTTACCGAGCAGAAAGACGAGTATTTCCGTATCCTCCTCCATCTGCCGCTGCCTGTGAATTCAAAT
>CALJPB010000255.1 GCA_937981305.1 uncultured Selenomonas sp. | reverse complement strand
ACACGATGGGCGATGTCGCACGCTGCTCGCTCGGTCAGCCAAATGCGAGGCACAATGAGGATCTGCTCTATCGTCTGTTCGGTGTGCAGGCGGAGCTGCTGATCGATCATGCGTGGGGCTATGAGCCGGCACGTATGGAGGATATCAAAAACTATCGTCCGAAGTCACGCAGCACGCATAGGGGACAGGTGCTCCAACATCCCTATACGCCGCAAAAAGCCCGTCTCGTCGTCTGGGAAATGGCGGATGCCCTCTCCATCGAGCTTGCCGAAAAGCGACTTACGAGCGACCGTCTTGAGCTCACGATCGGCTACGACATTGAGTGTCTGACCCGTCCCGAGATTCGCGCCCTCTACCACGGCCGCATCCGCACGGATCGCTACGGGCGGCGCGTCCCGTGGCCATCGCACGGCCACGTGCGCATCGAGCGCGGTGCCGGAACAAAGGCCGTGATGAATGCACTGACCAACCTTTTTGACGAGATCGTCCATCCGGCACTGCTGATTCGTCGCATCACAGTCTCCGCACAACATCTGATGACGGAGGAACAGCGTGCCTCTGCCGCCGAACAGATGACCCTGTTCGCTGCAGAGGAGATGGCGCAGCACGTCCCGCCCCCTGCCGAAAAAGTGGCACAGGCGAAAGAAAAGGCATTGCAGGAGGCAATCATCGCCATCAAGAAAACCTATGGAAAGAATGCCATCCTGCGCGGAGCAAATTTTCTGGACGGTGCCACCGCACGTCTGCGCAATGGACAGATCGGCGGACACAAGGCATAAAACGGAGGAAACACATTTTGCAGCACAGCATCAAGGACTATGCGGACATCATCCACCTGCCGCGCCCTGTCTCAAAGACGCATCCCCCCATGTCCCTGCGCGACCGCGCGGGACAGTTCGCCCCCTTCTCCGCACTCACGGGACTTCATGCCGCCGCCAACCGCGCAGAACAAAAACACGCCGCACAATGCAAAGATTATGCGCCGCCCGACTATAGTGCTTGACAAAACGGGAAAAGACCGTTACAATGTAACACATGTCGGGATGTGGCTCAGCTTGGTAGAGCGCATCGTTCGGGACGATGAGGCCGCAGGTTCGAATCCTGTCATCCCGACCATTTCATAGCAACAACGCCGGAACCCTATGGGTCGCCGGCATTTTTATTTTATGGGGGATGGACATGGAAAAAGGATGCACACGCTGTGTATGGGTAAAACTTGATGACCCCATCTATGTAAAATATCACGATGAGGAGTGGGGCGTTCCGCTCCATGATGACCACGCACTCTATGAGCTCTTCATCCTTGAGACATTTCAGGCAGGTCTCTCGTGGGCGACGATCCTGCACAAGCGCGAGAACTTTCGCCGTGCCTACGAGGGGTTCATTCCTGAGCGCGTCGCCGCATTCGATGCGGCAAAGGTCGAGGAACTGATGCAGGATGCGGGAATTGTCCGCAACCGGCGCAAGATTGAGGCGAGTATTGTGAACAGCCGCATCTTCCTCGACATCGTACGCGAGTTTGGCTCGTTTGATCGGTATATCTGGGGCTTTACGGATGGAAAATCTGTACGCGAGAGCTGCGAACTGCGCACAACCTCGCCGCTCTCAGACAAGGTGTCAAATGATCTCAAGAAGCGCGGCATGAAATTCGTCGGCTCGACCTGCATCTACTCGACACTGCAGGCGATTGGTGTGCTTGCGGCACATACGGACGACTGCGATTGGAGCAGGAAATGTTTCATCCCATAAACCATAAAAAAATCCTAAATTGCAATATCAAATCGGACAGTAGCACATAACAGAATCAGAAATTATGGGCGAAGATTTTTAAGTGCGGCATCGAAGCACTCTTGCGGCGTCTCATAACCTAGAATTTTACGGGGGAGCGTATTGATCCAATCCTCCACACGCTGTACGTCTTCCTCGCTTAGGTTTGTCATATCCGTGCCCTTCGGAATGAAATACCGAACGAGTGCATTCTGCTTCTCGTTCGTTCCACGTTCCCAAGGAGCGTAAGGATGAGCATAGTACACCTTCGCCTCGGGAACGGCTTCTTGCAGACGAGCGAACTCGCTCCCATTGTCGCAGGTGATCGTACGAAACACCTGTGAAAACTGTGCCCCATAAAGCTCTCTTAGTTTGGCAATCCCTTCGGCAACCGCCTCTGCAGTCTTTGCACGAATCTTTACAAGGTGCCTCTTTCGCTTCTTACGTTCATCTACGGCAAGCAGCACAGGATCCGTACCCTTTTTCCCGATGATGGTGTCAAGCTCCCAGTTGCCAAAGGTAACACGCTCGTCAACAAGCGGATCGCGTTGATCGATACGCTCACCGAGGGCTCTATGATTGTCGTCGCTCTTCTTTCCTTTGTGTTTGCGGCGAACCTTCTGGCGTAGGTCGATGTTTTTGACCTTGAGTAGCCCCATTGCAATGTAGTTGTAGATGGTCTTCGTGCAGACCTGAACGGCAAATAGATGTGTACGTTTAGCGCGCCCGCAGATTGCATCAGGTGCGTGCTTGTCTTTGAGAATACGGTCTTCTACATACCGGATGAAGTCCCGTGCCGCATTGAACTTGGAAGACTTTACGGAGTTCTTTCGATTACGCTCATAAATGATTTGACCAGTTTCGGCAAAATACCGGTCATAGTACGTCCGGTCTGAACGCATCTGCCTTGCTGTACCGCGCTTTATTTCAGCGTACAGGGTGGAGCGTGCGATTCCGAGGTCTTTGGCGATTTTCACCTTAGGAACTCCAAGGCGAAGCATCGCTTCGATCTGTCCGCGCTGATAGGCGTTTAGGTGTTTGAATGTACGGCGTTTTGTGGTAGAATGAGCGTAGAGCATACAGAACCTCCTGGTGGTGTTTTGGCAAAGATATTTTACCAGACGGATTCTGTATGTTCTACTTTTTTATGTGTCCGATTTCATTTTACAATGAACCTTAAGCACATTTTAGAGCCTGTCAAGAAAAATACTTGACAGGCTATTCGTTTGCCGTTATAATCGCAGAAGTGTTTTGAATGGGTGATGTGCATGGAGCGGCTTTACGAGCTTGCGCGGCTGTATGACCTCTATGGGGGGCTGCTGCGCGAGAAGCAGCGCGAATGTCTGCGCTTGCACATTGCAGAGGATTTCTCGCTCGCGGAGATCGGCGAGGAACTGGGCATTACGCGTCAGGCGGCGCACGACAACATTCGCCGCGCAGAGCGGGCACTCTTCGAGATGGAGGAGGCGCTGGGGCTGCGCGCGCGTCAGGAGGCGCAGGAGCGTGTGCTCGCTGCGATCTGCGCGGAGCTGAACGCACTCGAGGAGCCAATCTCACACACGCAGGTGCGCGCGATTGCGGCAAAGCTCGAACCGTATACGGATATAGATGGAAAGGAGGCGGGAGAATGATCTTTGAGAATCTGTCCGACCGTTTGCAGGGCATTTTCAAAAAGCTGCGCGGACATGGCAAGCTGACCGAGGACGACGTAAACGATGCCATGCGCGAGGTGCGGATGGCTCTTCTCGAGGCGGATGTCAACTTCAAGGTCGTCAAGGACTTCGTCAAGCGCGTGAAGGAGCGT
>CALJPB010000254.1 GCA_937981305.1 uncultured Selenomonas sp. | reverse complement strand
TTCCATTCTCAAACAGGCCTGTCGAAGCGACATGGGCAAACGGCCGCTTGCCATATTCCTTCAGACAGTTCTCGATTTCACCCACGGTCTCTGACATATGGATATGAACCTCAGCACCAAGTGCCTGTGCCTTAGCGGCAATCTTTTTCAGATAGTCCGGCGGACAGGTATAGAGAGCATGGGGGCCAAACATGACGGTAATGCGCCCCTGTGCCGCTCCATGATAGTTCTCATAGAGTGCGGCATTCTCCTCCAGCTTCTTGTCACTGTCAGGCGCAACACCGATAAGACCACGTGAGAGCACACCGCGTAGACCTGAGACCTCAACGACCTCGGCAACGCGCTCCATATCCGGTCCGTACATATCGGCAAACGCCGTCGTACCGCTGCGGATCATTTCGACCGCCGCAAGCATTGCACCCCAGTAGATATCATCTGAACGCAGCTTTGCTTCGATCGGCCAAATCATCTGCTCCAGCCAATCCATCAGCTTCATATCGTCCGCATAGCTGCGCAGGAGTGTCATGGACGCGTGTGTATGCGCGTTGACAAATCCGGGAATTGCAAAATGCTGTGTCCCATCAATAACCTTGTCCGCTTGGAAGCTCTCCGGAACATCTCCCACGGACGCAATCCGATCATCGGTAACGGCAATGTTGGCAACCGGAGTTGTCCCGTCAGGCAAAAGCACAGTGGCATTTTTGATCAGCGTATTCAATACAGTCTCTCCTATGCAAGCCCGAGGTATTCTTTTTGATCCGCGCTGAGTTCATCGATGGTGACACCAAGGGCATTCAACTTGATATTTGCGATCTCAACGTTGATCTCATCCGGCATCAGATGAACGCCCTTCTTCATTTCTTTTCCATGCCGCACCAGATGAAGAGCAGAGAAGAACTGTACGCCAAAGGAGAGATCCATGATCTCCGCAGGATGTCCATCTCCTGCTGCGAGGTTGACCAACCGCCCCTCTGCCAAGAGATAGAGACGGCGTCCATCCGGCTGGACGAATTCTCTGATGTTGTCGCGCACGATATCATTGGACACAGAGCCTTCTGTCAGCTCCGGAATGTTGATCTCAACATCGAAGTGTCCGGAGTTCGCCATCATCGCGCCGTCCTTCATCACGTCAAAGTGACGCTTGCAGAGGATGTCCTTATTGCCCGTAAGCGTCAGGAAGATGTCGCCCACCTTTGCCGCCTCGTCCATCGGCATGACATAGAAACCGTCAAAGACTGCCTCAATTGCTTTGATCGGATCAACTTCTGTGATGATGACATTTGCGCCAAGTCCGCGTGCACGCATTGCTCCGCCCTTGCCGCACCATCCGTATCCTGCGATAACGACCGTCTTCCCTGCTATGACGAGGTTCGTCGTACGCATGATGCCGTCCCATGTGGACTGCCCCGTCCCATAGCGGTTGTCAAAGAGATACTTGCAGTATGCGTCATTTGCTGCAATCATCGGGAATTCAAGTTTTCCCTGACGCTCGAGCGCCTTCAGGCGGTGAACGCCGGTCGTCGTCTCCTCCGAGCCGCCAATGAGTCCGGGAAGAAGATCACGCCGAGTTGTATGGAGCATATCGACCAGATCACCGCCGTCATCAATGACAATGTCCGGCTTGATATCGAGTGCCTTATTGAGAAATACGGAATATTCTTCATCCGTGCAGCCATGCCACGCAAAGACATAAATGCCTTCCTCAACAAGCGCAGCCGCAACATCATCCTGTGTGGACAGCGGATTGCTGCCCGTAACGGCAACCTCAGCACCGGCATGTTTGAAGATCGTTGCCATATAGGCGGTCTTCGCCTCGAGATGCAGGGTAATGACCATCTTGATGCCGGCGAACGGCTTCGTGACCGAATACTCCTTGTCGGCTGCTGCCATTACCGGCATAAAACGCTTCACCCAATCAATCTTTGCGTGACCGGACGGTGCGAGTGCAATATCCCGAATCATCGACTCCATCATACGTCTCCCTTCAGTTTTCAATCCCTTTACGCGCACTGATTCCACATTCATAATAGTGCCGTATTTCCTGCA
>CALJPB010000253.1 GCA_937981305.1 uncultured Selenomonas sp. | reverse complement strand
TTCCAGCTTCCAATCAACTGTGGGTCAATCTGTATGCTGATACTATCATTCGTTTGCATTTGTATGCGGGGAACGTGTATGTCATCCGGTGCAATGTCTATCGTATGCCCCTCATCCGGCGAATGATAAAAAAAATCTGAAAATATCTCCCCCGGAACAAGCATATGATGTATATTTATGACACTGTCATCTGTCTTAATCTTAAAAGAGAACTCATACGTATCTCGCTCCGTTTTTCTTGTAAAGGAATTAAACACTGCATCAGCCATTCGATAAGGTGTCATGGACTGCCCTGAATACTGCGCAGAACGGCTCATGATTCCCTTGGAAAACAGCGGTCTAAAGTGATCCCCACATGCCCCTCCATAAACAGCCTCTAGCAATGTCGTCTTGCCGGCGTTGTTCATCCCAACAAAAAGATTGACCTGTGCGAGGTTTTCGATTTGTATATGATCAAATTTTTTGAAGCCATTGATCTCTATTGTTCGAATCATATCGCAATCCTCCTTATCGTTCTTTCGTAGATTCATTATACCCCACGTTTCGGCGTATGAAAAGCACAAAACCAACCGCTATGACGATTCTCTTTCCGAAAAATGAAGAGCGCCCTGATAAAGCCACATCGTCATATGAGACAATTCGCCCGATTGTAGCGTCCTGTGAGAAATGTTACAATAGAGCGAATAAAACAGCGACACAGAGGAGCGAGGCAATGCAGGTACAGGTAAACGTAAAGCGGATCGGAAAGCGCAGGAACGCGATTGAAACGCGCCCCTATGAAATTGGGGAGGTGCGTGATGTCGGTGCGCTGATTGCGGCGTTCGTCACGGCGGAGGTCACGCGGTTCAACGAACGGGCGGCGGCGGGAGAGACGGTGCTCCGCTATCTGACGAGCGAGGAGGTCGCGGATGCCGCCACCGTCGGAAAGATCGGGTTCGGCGCGGACTACAACGGAAAGGTGCAGGACACGGCAGCGGCGATCGAGAACGCACGTCAGTCGTACGAGGACGGCATCTACCGCATCTTCATCAACGGAGAGGAGGCGGGCGAGACCTGCGGCACGCCTGTCACGCTCCATGAAAACGATGAGATCACCTTTGTCCGCCTGACAATGCTTGCGGGACGTATGTGGTAAAAATCGCTGATAAACGGAGGAATACGATGATCAGTTACTATCTGCGCGACGAGGAAATGACACGCTATATCGAGCGGCTGAAGGCAGGGTTTGACGCGCTGAACCCGCAGAGCCAAAAGCTGCTCAATTTCCTTTTTTTCCGTACGGACGAAAAGGGCAATCCCGACTACGACTGGGACATCGCCGTGACAAACTTCCGCCGCAACAAGAAGGACGTGGTCTGCACGGTCGATGATGACGTACTGCCGCCCGCGCTCTACCCCGCCTTTGATCTCATGATGGGTGAGGATCTGCGCAGGGATCTCGTCGCTATGGCGCACAACCTCGCCGCCTATCCCTACACGAACCGCTACTATCGTCGTCTCGTCCGCTCGCGCGACTACCATCAGCACGTCAGTCGCATTTGGAATCTGGTCGAGCAGCTTGTGCGCAAGTACGCCTCAGGAAAGAACTTCCTGCAGCTCCTGCGCAGAGAGTACGATGTGGAGAGGTACGGCAGCAGCTTCCTCCCGCCCGAGCAGATCGCCGTATGGATCGACCGTGGGGACGCGGAGACCATCGCCATCATCCGCGATATGCTCCTCAGTGAGAACAACACGAATGTCCTCACCTACGATATTTTCCGCGCCATCTTCAAGTCACAGAGTACCGAACTCGTGGAACTCGTCGGCAAACTCCTGCTCGCGGGGAAGCTACAGGAGGGACTGCGGCAGGCGATCTGTGAGACGATGGACTGCGGGCGGCAGGAGCACTTCGTCTCCATGATGGGGCTGATCGAGGAGCACAACCTCATCCGCTTCTCGTCCGTGCGCCGCGCCATCGCGACGACCATCGGCATCGGCACGGACAGCGAGCGCGTGGACAAGAAGCTCCTCGCGCTCATGATGCGCGTGCTGCGCGACCCTGCGGAGGCGGACACACTCCTTCGCAGTGAGGACAATGTCGAGGCGATGGTCGGTCTGTGGAGCAAGGGCGTACACGACCTCACAGAACTCATCACCGGCATGGAGGCGATCATCGCGGAGGGGCGGCCGCACTCCGTCCTGCTCGTCTCGTACTTCCTGCACGCCCTACAGGACGGCGCATACGAGCGGCGCATTGCAAAGCGCGTGCTCCTTGGCATCACGGACGCGGAACTCAGTGCGGCGGACATGCAGAAAATCGCCTGCTATCTGTCCTATGTGACGGGCGATTTCTACATCCTGCGGGAGCTCGACGACTTCGTCAAGAAGTTCGACGCACAGGCGTATTTCGCGGACGCAGAGGAGGCCGCGCGTTTCTTCGACCTCTGCGAACGCGCCCATGCGCGCATGAAGCGCAAGGAGGAGGAATACCGTCCGTGCATTTTCCCGTGGTACGGGGTGACGCTGACGAAGGAAGCACTGTCCAACGCGATGGTGCTCGCCGCCCTCTGTGCCGGCACTGCGCTGACGGATCGCGTCGCGCCCATCCTCTCCGCCTGCTACACGGGACAGCGGGCTGCGCCGCTCCTGCTCAAAGCGCCGCTGAGCGCCGTGCAGGAGAAGGCGCTCATCGACCTCCTGCGCCAAGCCCCCGAGACGGCGGCAGAGATCATCCGCAAAACTCCCACAGCGCCAGCAGCGGAGGAGGCACGCACCGACTTCGTGCCGCGCCACCGTACAGAGATCGCCGCCCTGCTGCGGCTGAAAAATACAGCGACGCGCCGTACGGTGCTCGACCTCCTCTACACGCAGGAGGACGAATTGCTCCGCACAAGCATCGCAGACCTCCTCACGCAGAAGGACGTGAACAAACGCCTCGGCGCGCTTGATCTCCTCCTGCGCTGCAAGACGGACGGGCGCCTCACACAGGAGGAACTGCTCTCCCTCGCGCACGGGATCAAGTCGCCTACCTCGGACGAACAGGTGCTGATCGACGAGCTGTCGAGCAGCGCGGGGGCGGACGCACAGGAGCAGGAGCTGTATGACGCGTCCTATACGCCGGATTTCAACATCGAAATCACGGATGCGGCAAATACGGACGGTGTGACGGGCGGCTACGATGCGGTGACGAAAAACGTCCGCGTCGTCAACACGCTCACGCTCAAAGACATATTTCCGCGCACGGACGAGGAACTGCTTGCCATCGTCACGAAACTGAACGCACTCTATACGAAACATGAGGACCACGAGTACAAGAGCCGCTGGATCGGCAGAGAGGAGACGACGCTTTCGGCGGGCTATTACGAACGCGCAGACGCGGAACACGTGAAAGACACGCCCGATCATATCAAATACTATCCGCTTGCCGAGGTCTGGAAGGAGTTCTACCGGAGCGAAATCAAGGACTTCCCAACCCTTTATCAGCTCGCCATTGCAATCGGTATGCCGAAAGCGGAGGACGCATTCTTTACCGAGGGTCTGACGCGCATGACTGAGCGGGACTGGACGGCGTTCCCCGCCGCCCTCGCCGCGCAGAAGCTGAGTTACTTCGGCGAGGGGTACGTCGGACGGCAGACGGGGAAAAACGTCATCCGCGTGCTCTATGAAACGCACGCCGAGGAGAACCGCTCGTTTGTCTTTGCGGCAGGGCTGCTTCTGATGAGCCGCGCCTATGAATGCTTTGACGAAAAACTCTTTCTCGTGGAGTACAAAAATCAGTGGCGCACAGGGAACACGCGCCAGATCATGCACCATACCGCGCTCATGCAGACCGCCCTGCACGGCACGCGGCTCTATCAGGGGGCGGCGGAGTTCGCACCGTCCTATGCCCTGCGATACCGCATGATGGAGCGGCTCGAAGCACAGCTGCTGCGCACGGAGCAGGAGCCGGAATCCGGCATGGTCGGCATCATCGAGCACGCACAGGCACATCTCCTCGGCATGGTGAAGAAGGACGCGTTCTACAAGATGCTCCTCGGCACGCAGGCGGACGGGATGAGCGAGGACGCTGCACGCAAACAAAAAGCAGTGGAAACGAATCGCGTGCAGGTACTCGAACGCTATCGCAGCGGCAAACTGCCAAACCCAAGTGATCCCGAATTTAGAGGAGTACAGACGGAGGACGTGCTCGCCTTTGTCAAGGAGGAGGGGCAGCGGGTCATCGACTGCATCGTCACGGCAGAACTGCGACGCGGCGACACCCCCGCACGCCACTCCGCCGCCGTGCGCAGCATCCTCCGCGTCGAGGGCATCCCGACGCTCGTGCGCATCCTACAGGCGCTCGGCGCGCTGAAACTCGATCGCGGCAGTTGGTACTACGGATCGAACGAGGCAAAGGCATCGACCCTCAGCCATCTGCTGAAAGTCTCCCATCCGCGTGCGGGCGAAACGGCGGCAGACCTGAAGGCGGCTCTCTCGGGAACAGGCATCACGGAGCAGCGCCTCGTCGAAGTTGCAATGTACGCGCCGCAGTGGGTCCCGCTCATCGAGGCGCACCTCGGCTGGCGCGGCATGGCAAGCGGCTGCTACTACTTCCAAGCGCATATGAGCGACATCCCGAAGGATCGCGAGAGCATGATCGCCAAATACACGCCCATCCCCATCGAGGATCTGAAGGAGGGCGCGTTCGATATTGACTGGTTCCGCACGGCATACAAGGAGCTGGGCAAGGCGCATTTCGACCTCCTCTACGAGAGCGCGAAATACATCTCCGACGGCGCGAAGCACGCGCGGGCGCGCAAATTCGCCGATGCCGTACGCGGCGTGATGAAACTCGCGGACGTGGAGAAGGAGATCGCGGCAAAGCGCAACAAGGATCTCGTCCTGTGCTGCGGGCTGATCCCGCTGAAACGCGCACGCGAGAAGGACATGCTCGCACGCTACGCATTCCTGCAAAACTTCCTCAGGGAGAGCCGTCAGTTCGGTGCACAACGCCGCGCGAGCGAGGGCAAGGCGGTCGAGATTGCCCTCTCGAACCTCGCGCGTGCCTGCGGTTTTGACGATGTGACGCGCCTCGTGTGGACGGCGGAGACAGAGCTCATCAAGGCGCACGCCGCCCATTTCACCCCGAAGGAGGTCGATGGTGTCGAGCTGTGGCTCTCCGTCGCAGAGGACGGCACCGTCTCCCTCTCCTGCACCAAGGGCGGAAAACCGCTAAAATCCATCCCCGCCAAGCTGAAAAAGAACGCCTACGTGCTCGAACTGAAGGAAGCGGAGAAGAACCTGCGGGAGCAGTACCGCCGTACACGGAAGATGCTCGAAGAGATGATGGAGGACGGCACGCCGCTCCTCGCCCGCGAGATCGCAAACGTCATGGAGCACAATCCTGTCATCGCGCCGCTCCTAAAGCCACTCGTCTTTTGCGCAGGGGATGCGCTCGGCTTCTACGCGGACGGCGCACTCGTCGCTGCGGACGGCACGCGCACCGAGGTTGAGGGCGACGCGGAGCTGAAAATCGCCCACGCGCTCGATCTCTATGAGAGCGGCACATGGGCGGCATATCAGAAGTATCTCTTTGAAAAGGGCATCCAGCAGCCGTTCAAGCAGGTGTTCCGCGAACTGTATGTCAAGACGGCGGACGAACACGGCAAGGAAACGAGCCGTCGCTACGCGGGACACCAGATCCAGCCCGCCAAAACCGTCGCGCTGCTCAAGTCGCGCCGCTGGGTCGTCGATGGCGAGGAGGGCTTGCAGCGCGTCTACTACAAGGCGAACATCATCGCACGCATCTACGCGCTCGCCGACTGGTTCTCGCCCGCCGACATCGAGGCGCCTACGCTCGAATGGGTGGACTTTTTCGACCGCAAGACGTTCAAGAAATTGCCCATTGACGATGTACCCGACCTCGTCTTTACCGAGGTCATGCGTGACGTCGATCTCGTCGTCTCCGTCGCGCACGTTGGCGGTGTCGATCCCGAGGCAAGCCACTCGACCGTCGAGATGCGCCGCGCCATCGTGCAGTACAGTCTCCCGCTCTTTCATCTCACGAACGTGCGGCTCGAAGGTGCGCACGCACACATCCACGGAACGCTCGGCGACTACACCGTCCACCTCGGCAGCGGCGTCGTGCAGCAGAAGGCGGGCGCGATGATAAACGTGCTGCCCGTCCACAGCCAGCACCGTGGGCGGCTCTTCCTACCGTTCCTCGACGAGGATCCGAAAACGGCGGAGATCGTGTCCAAAATCGTCCTTTTCGCGGAGGACGGAAAAATCAAAGACCCGTTCATCTTGGAGCAGATCAAACGCTGACGCCTATCGTCTGACGGTCGGGCGTTGTACGACGTTTTTATCTTCGTGCAACAGCCCCGCCGCGAGACGAATCAGCTGCACAAAAAAACCGCAGGAATCCAATCGGTCATTCCACCGACTCAGATTCCTGCGGTTTTCGTTTGCAGGTATATACGACTGTTCAGATCCGATCCCTCCGTGTGTGCTACGCCGACGCCGCCTCGGCATCGGTCGCGGGGCGATGTCCCCCCAGCTCGACGACATATGCGTCGCCAAACATCTCGCGCGTTGCGTCCACGTGGATGTCCTCCTCCAACGTGCGCAACGAACGCGTCAGCGACTCAATATCGAGCTCGTACGCATCACTGTCCATGCGGTGCAGCTGCCGAATCTGTTCCCGATAGGCGAGCCGCTGCGCGCGCATCCCCTCGATGAGTGCATCGTCCTTGGCGGGATAGACCGCCGATGCCTGCACCATCGCATGAATCGGAATCCGTTTCGACGGATCGTCGAGCACCGTTGCGAGTGATATGACTGCCATCACAGCCACCTCATTTCCTTATGAGTATTTCTTGATCGTACAGCCCCTCTGTACAACCTTGCTCGGACAGTTCCATTGTCCATATTTATTATAAAAAAAATCACAAGCATTGAACATAGGGCTTTCTTCCCGTTTTCATGCAGTTCCTCCAATAAAAGCTACGATAAATTTTCTTTTTTTGCTATTGAAATTCATTCTCCTATATGATATAGTATGTACAAGCTTTCAAGCGAGGCAGTATCCCGTGGAAGGGGTACGGTTTCCGAAGCTCTCCTAAAATATAATACACAGCAAAAACAGCCCGCAACTGCTCATTGCGGGCTGTTTTTGTGTGCGCTGCACGCGGCTTCCCGCGTTCCTCCGGCACGACCTGCAAACATCGTCGGAGGAGAAACGCGGTACACCGTTACTGTGCGGCGGATGTGTGCGGGAGCTTGCAGTCGCGTCCCTTGATGTGATTGTAGAGCCACTGCGCGAGAAAGTCGAGGATCTTCAGCAGATACTCCTGCTGGTTCTCATCGACGGCATCGAGGTCAACCTCGGCGACTTTTTTCATAAACCGCAGGTGCAGGGCGCGGTGACTGAACCGATGCGGATCCTTGACGCTCTCCCCATATGCCTCCTCATGCGCGAAATGTGTGCCCGCATAGGCAGCAAGTTCATCCAGAATCGCGACGATCTTGTCGTATTTGTCGTCTGCGGTACACTCCATTACGAGCTCATAGCATTCGTTTGTCAGATCGAACAGTTTTTTGTGCTGTGCGTCCACGGACGCAATCCCCGTCAAGTAGTCATCCGTAAATTCGTATTTCATGGCTGCTTCTTCCCTCTTATTTCGGTCATTCCTTCCCTCTATGTCCCCGCAGCGACTCAGCCCCGCAGCTTCCGCCTATTTTTTTGCGGTCTTCTTTGTCTTTGCAGTGGTCGTCTTCTTTGCCTTCGCCGCCTTTTTCTTGGCGGCGGGATGCTCCCCCTCTGTCTGCGCAACGTCCGCCTGCTCTGTGCTGTCATGAGAATCGCTCTCGGGTTGTGCTGCGACCGCCGCTTCCTCTGCGGAGGCTTTTTCCATCGGTTCGGGATCCGCAAAAGCAAGATTCTCCTGCTGTGCCGGTTCCTCCGTCGGTGCAGCAGAACTGTCCGCAGCGGAGGACTCCTCCGTCGCCGCCGCTGTTTCCTCCGCCTCTGCGGCGGGGGATTCCACACGGGGCTCTGCTACGGGAACTTCTGCCGGCGGCACCTCCTCTATCGCCGCAGACGCTGCCGCCGCGGCCGCTCTCTGTGCGGCGATGTCCTCCTCGCGCGGGATGCGGCAGTCCATGACCTTGATATGTCCATAAAGCCAGTGCGCCAGGAAATCGAGGAGCTTCAACAGATACTCCTGCTGGTTCTCGTCGATGTCGTCGAGGTTGATTCCACTGAGTTTCTGGATAAAGCGCAGATGCTGATAGCGTTCGCTGAAGCGTCGTTCATACTGAATACGCTCCATGTACTCTTCCTCATGGGCAAAATGCGTCGCCGCATAGCTGCGCAGCTCGTCGAGAAGGGCGACAATGTGATCGAAACGGTCCACCGCCGCATCGTCCATCACGAGTTCATAGCATTCATTGGCAATCTCAAAGAGCCGCGCGTGCTCCTTGTCGATCTCCGCAATGCCCGTCAGATAGTCTTTTGTGAATTCATATTTCATGCTCTCTTTCTCCCTTCACTCAATCCCAACCCTGAAGCTCCCAGTACCGTTCCGCCGCGTCGATAAAGGCATAGAAGCCGTTGGCACGCGCAGGATCCGTTCGGATACGCACGAGTTTCCACCGCCCGTTTTCCCGGCGCACCAACTCCGCCGTGACGAAGCCCTCCGACAAAAGCCGGCCATAGTCTGTATCGTCGCCGTACACGCGGCAGAGAACCGACGCACGATCCCCTGTAATGACGGCGGGCTCCATGTCCGCCGTATAATGCGCGGCAAACGCACGCATCTCATCCGAGCCCCAGCGTGCATTGCCGTCCGTCTTCGTCACGGGCACACGCTGCGTGTCGAAATAGAAATCCAGTGCCGTGCGCGCCGCATCCAGGTGCTCTGTGCGGTGCTGTTCCATGTAGTTCTTCATAAACGCACTGTCGTGACGGAAAAACCAGTCGGCAGGGTGCCGCGCGTGCAGCGCGTCAATGTTGTCCACGAGGAGGGTGCTCACGTCTGTGTGCAGCGAGGTGAGCACGGCATCCTCATCGACGTATGTGTCAAAGAGCTGCCGGTCCTCGGTGCGGACAGCGTGGAGGATCTGCATGAGAGCCGCCTCGGGTGTGCGGGTACGCTGATCGGCATAGACCGTATATGCACCGCCGATAAGAACGAGCGCGAGAAGCAGGATCGCACGGCGGCGCAGTCGTTGTATCATAGGGTGTCCCATCGGTTATTTCCCATCTTCTTTCAGCATACGCACGCGCCGCTCTGCCGCCTCTGCCACAAAGGCAAAGTGTTCACGCAGATACTCATCCACGCGCTCGCCGATGTATTTCTTGCCCATGAGATCGGGATGCAGGCCGTCGGTCGTGTACTCCGCCTCAAGTTCGCTGTGCGCGTCGGCGAGCGTGCGCGCGACCTCGATGTGGTACTCCTGCTGCATGACCCAGTCGTTGATATAGGCCTGCTGCTCCCACCAATTCTCCGGCGGCGCAGTAATGTCCATGCGTGCGGTCATCCGTGCGGGACGGATGGGCGTCGGTGTCAGAAAAACCGGCGTGATGCCGTACGCAGCACATTTTTCACGCAGAGCGATGAGGTTGTCCACACTCCGTTCTGCGTCAATGCCGACACGGTAGTCGTTGACACCCCCCATGATGAGGAGGACGCGCGGGGCAAAGGGCAGTACGTCACGCTCGAAACGCGCGAGCATCGCCGCCGTCGTATCGCCGCTGTGGCCGAGGTTCTTCACGGGAACGGAGCAGTACGTCTCCCAATCGTAGATGCGGTACGAGGGCGGCGTTGTGATTGCACCGCCGCCATGTGTGATGCTGTCCCCGAGCGCCGCGATCGGCACGGGTTCTGCGACGGTGAACGTCCCATAGTCCGACCACGCCGAGAGCGGCTCGCCCTCCTGCGTCACACCGCGCACGCGGTAGAGATAGGTGCCGGGTTCGGTAAACGGCATCTCATCGTAGACATCGTACTCCCCCGCCTGCAATGTGTGCAGATAGTGATCCGCATCCGCCGCACGACGATAGACCTCGACCTCATGATGCCGCTGCCCCGCGAGCGGGATCCACGAATAGACCGGGTAGAGCGGCGCATACGGCATCTCCCCGTACTCGGCCGTGAGTACAGGCGCGGGGGGCTGTGCCGTCTCCCCGCGTACCGGACGCGGCTCAGATGCCGGTCCGATCGGTACGCCGTCGTAGTCCAGCGGCTGTACCGTCCAATAGAGGTCCTCCGCCGCACCATACTCCAACAGCGGGAGGTGAAGCCCCGTCGTATAGACTCGTTCCATGGTCTCCAGCACGGACATATGCCCGTCCGGCTCCGCACGCAGGACGCGCACGGCATAGCGCACTGCACCTGAAACAGGTGCCCAGCGCAGGAGCACCGCCTCCGGCATCGCTTCCTGCGGCAGGATACGCGGCATCTGTGTACTCGTCTCCTGCATGGCGTGTTTCGCCTCCCCCGCAGCCTGCGCACTGTGGCGCGGCACGGCTTTCGTGCCTGCCGCAGCGGGCATGGCGATCAACATCATCGAAACGGCAAGGAGCACCCCTACGCCCCGTCCAAATCCCCCAAATAGCATTTAGTCCTCTTCCATATGTCTGATGTATTCTGCACCGATTGCCTCACGCACAGCTGTAAGCGTCGGCGCGAGCAGCTGCCGTGCCTCCGCACGCGTCGGTGCCGCCGCCGTGACGCGTACGAGACATCCGTCCGACTTCGCATAGGTCGCAACGGTCGGATTCTCACCGTCAACGAGTGCGCCGAGACGGTCGGCGACGGGCGACTCACCGACGGGCAGCCCCTTTTCCGCCATGGAGTAGAGCTTGATGTTCATGGAGACAAAAACCTTGTCGCTTTTGCCGCGCAAAAAGACATCAGACGCCGTATCGAACATCGGCACCATCTCCTTCGGCGGTCCCGGGAGCATGATGCACGCGCGGCCGTCCTTCTCGATGATGACGCCGGGCGCAGTTCCGTGGTCGTTCTGGAGCACCGTTGCGCCCGAGGGGACGGTCGCCTGCTTGCGCATACTGTCCGAGAGGGGAACGCCGCGCTTTGCCGCGCGTTCCTCCAGTCGCCGCAGTGCCTCCGCATCCTCGACGGGGGTGCAGCCAAAGTAGGAGATGAGCATTTCCTTCGTGAGGTCGTCCTTCGTGGGGCCAAGCCCGCCCGTGGTGACGACGCAGTCCGCGCGCGTGTATGCGATGTCGAGCGCACTGCGCAGCCGCTCCGGGTTGTCGCCGACGACGGTCTGGTAGTATGCGTCTAGTCCCATATGCGTGAGTTTTTTGGCAATATGCTGTGCGTTGGTGTTGACGATGCTGCCCATGAGCAGCTCCGTCCCGACGCTGATGATTTCAACGATCATGTAATACTCCTTTGCAACCGATAGGTCTTCTACGCTATTTTACTATAAAAGTCCTATATAGAAAAGGTAATTTCATGTTTTTTGTCGAAAATATTACGATGACAACATTCCGCTGCACACGCCACGCAAACACCTCGGTTCCTTCCACTATTACTTTTGACAAATCACCATTCTAATGATACGTTATGATAGATTACCACATGATACTGAAAACATAGAGGAAGAGTCCATTGAAACAAATCATTCTGAATGCGGACGATTTCGGACGGCACACGCTCATCAACCGCGCGGTCGAGCGCGGTGTCGCGGATGGCATTCTGCGCTCGGCGACGCTCATGCCGGGCGGCGCAGCGTTCGACGATGCGGCTGCGCTTGCCGCACGCAGCCCAAAGCTCGGAGTCGGCATCCATCTGACGCTCGTGAACGGCAATCCCGTCCTGCCGCCCGCTGAGATTCCGTCGCTCGTGACGGAGGCGGGTGTCTTCGTGGACGATCATACGGCGTATGCCGTGCGCCTTCTGCGCGGGGCGGTCAACCTCGACGAGGTGCGTGCGGAGCTCTCCGCGCAGCTGCGGCGCGTGGAGGCGGCAGGGATTCATCCGACGCACGCGGACAGTCACCAGCATATGCACGTCCTGCCGGGCGTGCTCGACATCGTGCTCGATCTCTGCGCGTCGGCGCGGATCCCCGCCATGCGTGCGCCGCGTGCCCCCCTCTTTGCGGGGAGTTTCGGCGGCATCGGGCAGCTCATCGGACGCACGGGGCTTACCGTACTCGCCCGCCGTGCGGCGGCAAAGGCGCGGCGGCGCGGCATCCGCACGCCCGATCACTTCACCGGCATCGTTGCGGGCGAGGCGGTAAATACGGCGACACTCACAGAGATAGCGGCGTCTCTCGGAGAAGGCGCGACCGAGGTCATGCTCCACCCCGGCACGGACAATGCCGTACTCGTGCGCGACTGCCTCTGGCAACACGATTTCGAAGCGGAGCTTGCCGCCCTCTCCGCCCCCGCCGTACGCGATGCGCTCGCCGTAGCAGGCGCGGCGGTGGTTAATTTTCGCATCTACGGGAACTAGGAGGGACGCATGGACAAGATCACCATCATCGTCCCCTGCTATAACGAGGCGGAGGTCATCGGACATTTCTACGACGAGGTGACTGCGGCGACGGCGGGAACTCCGAACTGCTCGTTTTCCTATCTCTTTATCGACGATGGCAGCCGTGACCACACCCTCGCGGAGATTCGCGCACTCGCAGAGGCGCACGCGAACGTCCGCTACATCAGCTTTACGCGCAATTTTGGCAAGGAGCCCGCGATGATGGCGGGGCTCGACTACGCGGACGGGGACGCGGTCATCCTGATGGACGCGGATCTCCAACACCCGCCCGCACTCATCCCTGAGATGGTCGTGCACTGGCGCACGGGCTACGACGATGTCTGCGGCAAGCGCACGGATCGCACGGACGAGACGTGGTTCAAGCGCACGATGGCAAATCTCTTCTACCGCTCGATGCAGGCGGTCAGCCGCTTCACGCTCCAACGCGACGTGGGCGACTTTCGTCTGCTCGACCATCGCTGTGTCGCGGCTCTGCGGCTCCTGCGCGAGAATCAGCGGTTTACGAAGGGGCTTTTCACATGGGTCGGCTTCAAGAAGAAGGAGATCCCGTTTCAGGTGCAGCCGCGTGCTGCAGGCAAGACGACGTGGAGCTATCCCGCGCTGCTGTCTCTGGCGATCGAGGGCATCACCTCGTTCACGACCGCACCGCTGCGGCTCACGACGGTGCTCGGGCTGATGGTCTCGGCGCTCGCACTCTGCTATATGCTCGTCGTACTCGTGGACGCACTCGTCTACGGCGACCCGGTCGCGGGCTATCCGACGCTCATGACGGTGCTGCTCTTCCTCGGCGGCGTGCAGCTGCTCTCGCTCGGCATCATCGGCGAGTATCTCGGACGCGTCTTCACGGAGAGCAAACAGCGCCCGTCGTATCTGATCGACGAACGGGACGGGGAAAAGTTTGACTATGCACGAAATGACAGGGAGGTGCGCTAATGCGCACGGATGTCCTGCGTACCGGGCTCGCGGCAACGGCAATATTCGCATTTATGCTTGCGCTGAATCACTGGATGCCCATCCACCGCGACGACTATGACTACGCGATGATCTGGAAGACGGGCGTACACCTCGCCTCTCTCTCGGATGTTGCGGCGTCCGGCGTACAGCACTATCTGCTCCACGGCGGACGCACGGTGACGGTCTTCTGCCTACAGCTCTTCCTCTGGCTCGGGAAAACGGCGTTCGACATCGCAAATGCGCTGATGTTCCTCGCGCTCGTCATACTCGTGACGATGCACGCGCGGCGTGCGCTCGCGTTCTGGCACGCGCCGGGGCTGTTTGCGGCGGCGGGACTCCTCCTCTGGCTCTCCCTCCCGCACTTCGGCGAGGTCGCGGTCTGGAAGAGCGGATCGACCGTCTACCTCTGGTCTGCCGTGCCCGCCTTCCTCTTTCTCCTGCCGTACAACCTCGCGCTGAAAAATGCAGCGACGGCGGCGGACGTGCGGCGCACAGGGGCGATTCTCCCGATGTTCCTGCTCGGCATTCTCTCGGGCTGGTCGATTGAAAATCTCGCCGTGACGGTTGTTGTCGCGGCATTTGGCACAGCACTGTATCTGCGGAAGCGGTACGGATTCCTCCCCGCGTGGATGCTTGCGGGAGCGTTCGGTGCGCTCACAGGGCTCATCGGACTGGTCGCCGCCCCCGGCAACTACGTCCGCTACGATGTGCAGGGGGCGGACAAGGGCATCCTCGCGCACATCGGCAATCAGTTCGCGGGACAGGGCGAGATGGTGCTCTACCTCCTGCCCGTCCTCCTCCTCATCCTGACCGCGTGGCGGCTCTGCCGCCGTACCGCGGCACACATGGATCCTCCTCCCGCCGAGCGCACAGGCGCGGGAACGATCGTGCTCGCCGCCGTCCTCGGTCTGCTCACCCTCTCGTATTTCACGGGCGGATGGGTCGCGGCAGGCATCCGTGTTGCCGTCATCAGCGGCGTACTCACCCCGCTCGGCCATACCAAGCCGAAGACGATTCACCTCTTTACGAATCTCATGAACGGCTTCGAGGAGATGGCGATCTACTGGTTTGCCGTCCTCCTCTTCTACGCACGAGTGAAACGGCAGCTCGGACTGACCGCCGCCGCTGTCCGCACGGCGGCAGAACGCGTGCCGGCGCACAGTGTTCTGCGGGCGCATCCCGCCGCACGCTATGCGGCGTTCCTGATGGGGCTTGGCATCTGCAACAACCTCGTCATGCTCGCTGCGCCGACCTTCCCCGGACGTGCGACATTCAGCTCTGCCGCGATGTTCGTCACGGCGGCACTCGCCCTCTTCGGTGATCCCGCGCTCAGAGCGATGGGCACGGATGCGGCACGCCGCACACTCTGCGCCGCCGCCCTCCTCCTCTTCGCCTACACGGGCACGGCGGCACTCCTCATCACGCAGGAGATGCACGCAGCGGATGCCGCGCGCATCGCACAGATCGAGGATGCCCGCGCACGCGGCGAGAGCGTCGTTCACTTCCCGCCCATCGAGCGCACGAACCGCGCCCTGCGCCACGTCTACTACGAGGACTGGGACAACAACGTGACGAAGGAAGGCGCGATGGAGTACTTCGGACTGACGGATGTTATCGTGGATGAGAAATGACATTTCGCCGCGTCTGTGCTACAATACAAGCGGAATCTCTAGGAATCGCTGATAAAATGAAGTCCGTCAGATTGGCGTAGATTTTTCGTCCGGTTGAGAAGGCAAACCGGACGCATAGCCAAAGCTATGTGGAGGATTTGCCGACAAAAAGCGGGCGAAAAAGATGCGCTAAGATGGCGCGGCTGAATTTATCAGTGCTTCCTCTATATTTTGAAAGGAGCTGCATACACCCTTGGACAGTTCCCTATCCGATCTTTTTGCACTCATCCTGCTCATCGTCTGCCTCTCGGCGAACGCCTACTTCGCGCAGGTCGAGACCGCGCTCACCGCATCCCATCGCGGGCGGCTCGAACGCCTCGCCGAGAGTGGCGACAGGGAGGCAGCACAGGCGCTTTCCCTGCTTGAGCACGCTGCGCCGCCCCTTGCCATGGCGCAGGCGGGCGTCACCTGCACCAGTCTCCTTATGGGGCTTGGCATCGGACTCTTGGTCGCGCCCACCTTCGGCAGATTTCTCGCAAAGCTCCTCCCCGGCATGGAGGTCTTTGCTGCTGCACTCGTTCTCAGCATCCTCGTCATGACGGCGCTTACCCTCCTCTTTGGCGACTTCCTGCCAAAGCAGATCGCACTACAGGATCCCGAGGCCATCCTCATGCGCAGCCACCGCAGCATTCGTCTGCTCACGCGGCTCACCGCACTGCCGAGCGCGGCTCTCGTCTCGGTCTCGCGCGGGCTTCTCCTCCTCGTCGGCATCAATCCCGAGAACCGCTCCTCCGTCACGGAAGATGCCGTCAAGGACCTCATGGAGCAGGGCACAGAGGACGGCACATTTGAAAAGGCGGAGCAGGACATGGTCGACCGCATCTTTCACATGAGCGACCAGACCGCCTCCGCCCTCATGACCCCGCGCACACAGATCGCGTGGATCGACCTCGCCGAGCCGCACGCCGAGCAGCTGCGCGTCATTCGCAGCGCAGAGCATGACGTATTCCCCGTCGCGTACGAGAACCTCGACGATTTTCGCGGCGTCGTCTATGCAAAGGAACTCCTCGATGCCGCCTTGGGCGGTACGGAGCTCAACCTCGCCGACTACATCCGGAAGCCCCTCTTCGTCCCGCGCACGATGGAGGGCCTGCGCGTCCTCGAGAAATTCCGTTCGGGCGCAATTCGGGAGGCAGTTGTGCTCGACGAATACGGCGGAGTCGTCGGCTTCATCACCATGGGCGACATCATGGAGGAGATCATCGGCAGCGCGGATGAGGATGCCCCCACCGGCACGCGCACCGGCGCGGAGGAAGCGGCGAACTGGGTCTTTGACGGACTCTTCCCCATTGACGAGTTCAAAGAGGAGTTTGACACAGGCGATCTCCCCGACGAGGATCACGACCACTTCCACACCCTCGGCGGCTTCGTCACCGCGCAGATCGGCCGCATTCCCAAGGTCGGCGAAACCTGCACATGGGACGGCTACACCTTTGAAGTCCTGCGCATGGATCGTGCGCGCGTCGCCCAAATCCGCATGACGCGGACGGAAGCACCACCCGAAGAATAATGGAAAGACACAGAGGGAGAAACACCATGAACGAACGCATCTACAACTTCAACCCCGGCCCCGCCGTCCTGCCCGAGGACGTTCTCAGAGAGGTACAGGCAGAGCTGCTGAATTTTAACGGCACAGGTATGTCCATCCTCGAGATCAGCCACCGCGCCCCCGCCTACGACGAGGTGCATCAACAGACAAAGGCGGACATCAAGGAGCTCATGGGGCTCGGCGACGACTACGATGTCGTCTTTACCGCCGGCGGTGCGAGCCAGACCTTCGCGCTCATTCCCCTGAACTTTGCCACAGTGCCGCACCCCGGCAGCTATGCCCTCTCCGGCTCATTTTCCGAAAAGGCATACGAGGAGGCCGTAAAACTCGGGGTCGGCACCGTCGCCGCCTCAACCAAGGAGGAGGACTACGTCCGCGTCCCGCGTCAGGACGAGCTGAACATCGCCCCCGGTGCCGCCTACCTCCACCTCTGCCTCAACAACACCATCTACGGCACGGAGTACCACTACACCCCCGAGACCGGCGATGTCCCCCTCTTTGCCGATATGTCCTCCGACATCCTCTCGCGCCCGTGGGACTTCGGCAGCTATGACTTCATCTATGCGGGCGTGCAGAAAAACCTCGGCCCTGCGGGCGTCGTCCTGAACGTCGCAAAGAAAAAGCTGCTCGAAAGCAGCCCCGCCGAGCTCCCGACCATGCTGCGCTACAGCACCTTCCAAAAGAACGACTCCCTCTACAACACACCGCCCGTCTTCGCCATCTACATGGTCGGCAAGACCGTCCGCTGGATCAAGGAGCACG
>CALJPB010000252.1 GCA_937981305.1 uncultured Selenomonas sp. | reverse complement strand
CGTCTTATACATCATGCCGCCCATCGCAAGGCCGCCGCCGAAGAGGATGAGCGTGCCCCACTCAACGCCCTGCACCGCCGACTTCCACTCAAGCGTGAACTGACGCTCCTTGAAGTTGATCGGCATGAGGAAGAGGAGCAGCGCGCCGAACATCGCGGCAACCGCCTCGGGGAAGAGGGTGTTGTACATCTTGAGCAGCGGGCTCGTGCTGCCGAGGGTCATCGAGAGGATGCCCGGGAAGACCCAGAGGAAGACGGCGACGAGGAAGCAGACGAGCGTGTTCTTCTGTGCGCGCGTCCAGCCGCCGAGCTCGGCGACGCGGGCGCGGATGAATTCCTCCGCACCGTCGATGCGTTCCACATCGGGCGGGAACATACGGATGAGGATGAAGTATGTGATGATAAAGTAGATGACCATGGCAATGACGCCCCACGTCATCCACTCGAAGAAGGAGATGTGGATGTTCGCCATCTGGTCGAGGAAGCCGAGCATGATGATGTTCGGCGGGGTGCCGATCGGGGTGAGAACGCCGCCGATGGAGCAGGAGTATGCCGTCATAAGCATAAGTCCCGTTGCATATTTATAGTCGTGGAGGTCGATCTCCTTGCCGTTGGCGGCCATCATCTCCTTGATGGCGCCGAGGAGACCGAGGGCAATCGGGAACATCATCGCGGCAGTTGCCGTGTTGCTGACCCAGCCGGAGCAGAGCGCTGCAGCAAGACCGATCGCGAGGAAGATGCGGCGCGGATTCGAGCCGACCCACGAGCGCGCGAGCAGCCAGTAGGCGAACCGTTTGTCCAGCCCGTGATCCATCATCGCCTTTGCGAGGATGAATCCGCCCATAAAGAGGAAGATCATCGGATTTGCAAAGGCAGCGTATGCGTCCTTTGCGGAGACAACACCGGTCACAACGGCGAGCGTCGGACCGATCAGGGACGTAACGGGGATGGGAACCGGTTCGGTGATCCACCAGAGAGCGACGAGAACCATGATGGCAAGCAGTTTGTGTGATGCGACCGTCAGTCCTTCGATGGGTGTCAGGAATACCAACAGGGCAAGGATTGGTGCTCCGAACAGTCCTACCAGACGTCGAGTCCGATCAAACTTTTGCTCCGCCTCATGGATTTTTTGGGCTTCTTTGCTTTGATCAGCACTCATTTCTTCAGCCTCCTTATACATTACAGTAATAATTTCTTTGCCCGATTATTATTATACGAAATTTTCAAGCCTTTTGGCAACTGTTTTCTTAGGGAAAGAGTGACTTTTTTTTTCACCGTTTTCTGATATAATAGAGGTGCTGAATTTGTCACGGTATGAGGAGGATTTTCATGCAGAGCTTTACCTATCACTGTCCCACGGAGATCATCTTCGGGCGGGACGCAGAGAATGCGGTTGCCGAGAAACTGCGCGCGTTCGGGGCGAGCCGCGTGCTCATCCTCTACGGCGGCGGCAGTGCGGAACGGTCGGGGCTGCTCTCGCGCATCGAGTGCAACCTGACCTCGGCGGGGCTTGCCTTCCTCGTCATGGGCGGCGTCCGCCCGAATCCGCGCGTCTCCTTCGTGCGCGAGGCGATCCGCGAGGGATTTGCCGCCAATGTCAACTTCGTTCTTGCCGTCGGCGGCGGCAGCGTCATCGACTCGGCAAAGGCGGTCGCGCACGGCATCGCCAATCCCGGCACCGACATCTGGGACATCTGGACGCACAAGGCGGAGCTCGCGAAGACCATGCCCTTTGGCGCAGTCCTCACCATCCCGGCGGCGGGCAGCGAGACGAGCGACTCGGCGGTGCTCACGAACGAGGATACGGGGCAAAAACGCGGGCTGAATTCGCCGCTGAACCGCCCCAAAATTGCCTTTATGAACCCCGTGCTCGCCTTTACCCTGCCGCGTGAGCAGATCGCGGCAGGTGCGGCGGATATCATGATGCACACGATGGAACGCTGGTTTACAAGCGTTCGCGAGGCGAATGTGCTCACGGACCGCATCGCTGCACAGCTCCTTTTGACCGTGATGGAGTCTGTGCGCCGCCTCCTCGTCAGCCGCAAGGACTACGATGCCATGAGCGAGCTCATGTGGGCGGGCAGTCTCTCGCACTGCGGCATCACCGAGCTCGGACGGAGAAAGGACTTCTCCGTGCACAAGCTCGGACACGAACTGTCCGCACGCTACGATGCGACCCATGCGCAGACGCTCACCGCCCTCTGGGGTTCGTGGGCGCGGTATGTTTATGCGGACGACCCCGCACGCTTCGCGCAGTTCGCGCACGCCATGTTTGGCGTGGATGCGGGCACGGACGAGGAGCGTGCGCGCGCGGGCATCCGCAAGATGGAGGAGTTCTTCACCGAGATCGGGATGCCGACGGGCCTTGCGGGGCTCGGCATCGGCACACTCACCAAGGGGATGATCGAGGGAATCGCGAGCGCCGCTACGGCGGGCGACACCATCGCCCTCGGCGACTTCCACCCGCTCAGACGCGCCGATGTCATCGCCATCTACGACATGGCGAATCATTGAGGAAATGAAAAACGGACTGCCCTGCAGATCAATGCGGGCAGTCCGTTTTGTTTTGGAAGATACGGATCAATTCAGCCGCATCATCTCTTGGCGTGTTTTTCTCATCCGATACGTTCGATGTGTCCCCCTGTTCGGACGAAAAATCTACGCCAATCGGATAGACCTTATTTTATCAGCGATTCCCTAGAAAATCTGTTTGAGTTTTATCGTTTCCTATGCTATCATGTGATTGAAACGTCCTTGGGCGGGAGAAATCTCGCGGCGGTGTCTTTCCCCCGAAAGGGGGTGAGCGGATATGAGCGAATTTGACACGATACTATTTCTTGTCGTGGCAACAGGCTATATTCTCGCGATAACCAAAAAGAAATAACCGCCCAGCTTTTGGCAGAGTGAGCGGTTTGAAAAAATAAACCCAAAACTACGGAAAGATGCCGTCATAGGACGTTTCTTTCTATGCCCATTATATCAAAAGCACCCTATTTTGACAAGGGTGCTTTTTACATACGCAGAAAAGACTGTCCTGCATATACGACAACAATACATATGAGGACAAAAAGGTACTCACGCAGCGAACCGACGGTGAAAAGGCGTACACCGACCTTCTGCGTGGGATAGAGGAGCGGCACCTTGCCGCAGACGGCATCCTCGGCGATGTGGCAGAGTGCGCCGAGAGAGATCCATGTGAGGACGGCGAAGAACGCCGCATCGTAGAAAAAATACTGCTGCGCCTGCATCAGTCCGCCGATGAGCGCGATGTAGAGCATCGGCCAGTGCGACCAGCCGCGATGGCGGCTGCGCCATGTACGCCAACCGACGCTTTGCGGGCTGCCCTCGATCTTATCCGGCAGGATCGCACCGACCGCCGCCGCCGCCGTCAGCATCGGATCGTCGGTGACGGCATAGGCGATGGTGGCGGTGAGGGAGATATGGGAGACCCACTTCATCTTATCCTTCTCCGATCTGCTCCCGTGCCGCAGCAATCACGTCCGCGAGTGTCGTTCCCTCCATCTCGCGCTCCATGGCGTGTTGGATGGCGGCGAGGCGGCTGTCAAGCACCTTGTGGATGCTGTGCCCGACGGGACACGCGGGGTTCGGGTTCTCATGGAAGCTGAAGAGTGCGCCGCCGCCGATGGACTCCACGGCGCGGAAGATATCGGCGAGCGTGATCTCTGCGAGGGGGCGTGCGATGTGTGCGCCGCCCTCTCTGCCGCGTGCGACGGTGATGAGTCCCGCGCGGCGCAGCTGACCGAGGATGCGGCGGACGACGACGGGATGTACGCCACTGCTGCCTGCGAGGGTCTCGCTCGTGGCGGGTGCCTCGTCTCCATAGAGACCAACACAGATGAGGATGTGGACGGCGATGGTGAATCGGCTTGAGATCTGCATATTGTACCCTCCGTTGTTCTGTATGTGTATCATACAATGAACCGTGGGAAAATGCAAGCGTGGGAGACCTCTCACCTGATCCATCGGGGGGCGGCTTTGGGCCGTGCAGGGCGGCGGTGCGTATCCGAGCTTTATGCGAACTCCTCCACGCGCCGCAGCTGCTGCTGTGTATCGACAATGAGCTTGTAGTGGACGGCGCGTCCCTCGTGGACGAGCTTCTTGACGGTGGTCGGCTGCCAGAGCGTGTGCAGGACGATGCCGTTCCGCAGGGCAAGATCGGTACCGCCTCTGCCTGCGGCGACGAGCGGTCTGTGTGCGATGTTGACGTAGCCGAGCCTGTCGCCGTATTTTTGAGCGGGGCGTATCATGATGGGGGCGAGGACGCATCCGTAGAGGATGGGAAGTACAATGTTGCGCCGTCGTGCCAGCAGTCGTGCGGCATTCCGACGGATGAGGCGGATTTCCTTGTCCTCGCGTTCGGCGAGGCAGGACAGGAGATAGTCGGTTCCGGCGGTAAGCCGCAGAATGCCGCCCCCTGCGGTATGGATGATGGTTGCGGTTTCGCCGTTCGTTCCGATTTCGGGGACGAGTGCGAGAATGTCTGTCGCTGCGGGCAGTTTCTGCATGAGCAGTTCCCGTTTCTTCCGATTCATGTTCGAACTCCTTTCTGTTGGCGGCACTGTGCCGCCCCTCCTGTCTGCCGTTGGCGGGACGTATGGGAAGCACGGATCCATTGATCAGCGATTCCTACAGACACGAGAAACTATAAAACAATCACCTGTTCCTTTCTGAATGATATTATATAGAAAAGATGTTCGTTTGTAAATATTTTTTCACGGGAGCTCCCTCTTTTTTTCGCGGCGGCAGGTATTCGGGTGTAAGGCGCTTACGAAACGAAACGAGAAAGGAGTTGATTCACATGGCACGCAAAGATGCAGCGAGCAAGCTGACGCTCAAGGTCATCACGGGGGTCGGATCGGACGGCAAGACGATCTACAAAAACCGTACGATCAGCGGTCTTGCGCCGAACCTCGCAGATGCGGATGCACTCACGGTCGGGCGCGGCTTCGCGGGACTCCAGAAGCACGGTCTGAGTCTTGTGACGCGTACGGACAGCGCGGTTCTGGAGGACTGAGGACGGATGAATACCGAGGAAAGGAGGAATGAACGATGTCGACGAAGAAACAGCTGCGCATGACGATGAAGCTCTCGGGCGGCAAGGAGATGACGCTCGGTCTGATGGATCCGAAGGACGGACTCACGAAGGCGGAGGTCACGACCTGCCTGCAGAACGTCATCGACAAGAAGGCGATTGTCGCGGGGGAGGAGTATCCCGTCTCCATCAAGGACATTGCCATCCAGACGGTGGACACGGAAAAGCTCGCCTGAGCGTATAGCGGCGGATAGAGGGGGCTGCTGCACGAAGTTTCCGGCTTCGTGCGGCAGCCCCTTTTGTGCGTGTGCGGGCGGGGCTTGCATATCCCGTTCAAATTTGATAAAATCAAGGCGATGCGGTTGTAGCTCAGTAGGATAGAGCATCTGCCTCCTAAGCAGAGGGTCGCGCGTTCGACTCGCGCCAATCGCACCATTTCCCGCAGACAAAGGGTCTGCCCGACGAAGCTGTACTTCGCCGGGCAGACCCTTTTTGTGTGTGCGCTGTATTAGCCCCGTCCGAATCCGAACAGGGACTTGATCCTGCCGGCAATCCCGGAGGAAGACTCCTCTGTCATGACGCTGTCGTCATCAGGTACATTATCATAGAGGTCAGAGTCCATCACTTTGCGCGGTGGTGCGTCGTTGCGACTTTCGCTGTCGTCTGCGCCGAGGTCGAACCCCGCGCCGTAGTTCGGGGAGAACCCGGTGATGATGGGGATGCCGCAGTTCGGGCAGGCGTTGGCGGAGGAGGGGACAAATTTATTGCATTTGGGACAGAACATGAGAGCCTCGCTTTCGATGGATACGCCCGCATCAGGCGCGACAAGGGTGCGGCAGGAAAACGTCACCCATTGTAGCACATCGCGGCGGAATTGGCAAAATACACCCCGCTGCACCTCTCGTAAGGAAAAGAGCACCGTCTGCGGAAACGGTGCTCTTTCCCTTGGGAAGCACTGATAAATTCAGCACCGTCATCTTGACGCATCTTTTTTGCCCGCACTGTGTCGGCAAATCCTCCACATAGCTTTGGCTATGCGTCCGGTTTGCCTCCTTGTTCGGACGAAAAAATCTACGCCAATCTGACGGACTTCATTTTATCAGCGATTCCCTTGATATACGGAGTGTGATAGAGGGAGCGTGGTGGGAGACGGCTACGCTGCACCTTCCTCGTTCTCGCCGGAGACGGCGTTGCGGCCCTTTTCCTTTGAGAGGTAGAGGGCGCGGTCGGCACGTTCCATGAGGGCACGCATACGATCGTTCTTGCCGTGCCATGTGGATACGCCAAAGCTGAGTGTGACCCCGCCCAGGCTGTGCTCGAGGATCTCGCGGAGGTGTTCGCAGAAGGCGACCATCGCCTCGAGGTCGTAGTGCAGGGCGAGGAGGATGAACTCATCGCCTCCGTAGCGGATGAAGAGATGGCGGCGGTCAATCTCCTCGTGGATGGTATCGGCAATCTGCTTGAGGATTTGGTCGCCGCCGAGGTGCCCCTTGGTGTCGTTGACCTGTTTGAAATGATCCACGTCGAAGATGGCAAACGAGAATTTGAAGCCGCGTTCATACGAGAGTGCGGAGAATTTGGCAAAGCCGTCGCTGAGCTGATGGCGGTTGTAGCAGCCCGTGAGGTAGTCGCGCTGTGCCTCGTTCTGCGAGATCTCCAGCTCCTTGACGAGTTCTTTGTTCTGCTCGGCGAGGGAGGCATCCTTGAGCATCTGCTCACGGATGAAGAAGAAGACGAACGGGATGGCGGCGTAGATGGAGAATACAGTGGTCGAAAACATGGCGGAGAACTGATGATACTCCCAGTGCATCGCGTCGACCCCGGCAAATACGAGGAGCGAGGTCACGGCGAATGTGCCGTAGCGGCAGCCGGGGTGGTAGCTCCAGTCCGAGCGTATGAGGGTGTAGATGAGCAGGAGGAAGCCGACGAGAACCAGCGGGTAAAGGAGGAAGAGGAGGTTCATGTAGCCGTCCAGCCCCATGAGCTCTGCGACGGTCGCGCAGCCGAAGAGGATGACGAAGATCTGCGTCGTCGCCTTGACGCGGGCGATGTAGCGCGGAGAGACGATCTCCTGTGTGATGCGCGCGCAGAAGATCGGCGTGAGGTAGAGCGTGATGAGATGGAGCTCCCACCAGAAATTCGCCATGCCGTACATACGCGGGAAGAACGAGGAGGTGCCCGTCGTCCAGA
>CALJPB010000251.1 GCA_937981305.1 uncultured Selenomonas sp. | reverse complement strand
AGTAGGTCGCGCACACGACCCTGCCCGTATGGTGAAGTTTATTGACTTCACGAATGATGGCTACATACGGAAGAATCGCAAAAAGAGCAGTCTGCATGTAAATCTCAGCGATGTGGATGATGCACAGGGAAGATATGCCGAGGTATGCAGTATTGTCCTTGGGAATAAGAAAAAGACGGACTATTACAATGAAGCAAATGAATGCCTGATAGAGGATACCATCGGTCCGAACGGGAATGACTGGACATTCGGACAGCATCGTGTGATTCATACACAGCCGACAGAAATGGATTTCAGAAAGACGGTGGCGGATTATCTCAGTTGGAAAGTCGGCGTATTGATGCAGAACACCGAACCGACGGAGGATTTTCGCTGAGCCCTCGTCTGCAAGCCTTGGAAGAAGCGTTTCATGCAGACGGGGGCATCTATAAAGCGTATCGGGTCGGAGATTTGTTTCGGGTGGAAGAGAATCCGCAGCTGAACAAGGACAGTTTTGTCTTTTCGGAACGTGCGGAATATCCTTATTTTACAAGAACCGGGGCGAATAACGGCATACTTGGCTATGTCGAGTATCTGGATGAAGCACACAAGATCCCGGGGAACAGTCTTGCTGTCGGGATGATTGCCATGCAGTTCTTTTACATGGCCCATGATTTTTACGCAGGACAGTTCACAAAGACGGTCTTTCCTAAATTCGACGGCTTCAACGAGCGCGTCGCGCTTTATTTCATCACGCTGTTCAATCGATACCAAATAGCGCTGCAAAGTATCCTTGTGCGCGATTTCAAATCGACATTTGCAACGTTTGAAATACTGCTTCCAACCAATGCTAAAAATGAGATTGATTTTCGATACATGGAGGAGCGTATACGCTGCCTCGAAACCTATTTCATCGCCTCCGGTCTTTCTTCCGTGGAGCTTACGCCTGTGGAAATGTCTGTCGTCGAGCATTTTCGTTCGGGTGGTATCCGTTGGAAGAAGTTCAAGGTCAAAGATTTGTTTGAATTTCTTCCTGCGAAATATCTTGGGCGAGAGAAACGACAGCAACGCGTCAGCCGTAAGCGGGATGATGTTCACAGTGTACCGCTGATCTGTGCAAAACGCGGGGACAATGGCATTATGTACTGGGGCAGAGAGGCGGAGTTTGTCACATATCGGAACGTCCTGTCCGTTATTTATAACGGGGCGATTGCTGCCGGACTCGTCTATGCGCAGGAGGATGCGGTGGGGATTTATACGGACAGCTATCTCCTGCGTGTGAAAGAGTGTGAAGTTCCATTTCGTGTGAATCTTTTTCTAAAAACGGCATTGGAGAAAGCCATTTATGAAAAGTATTCGCGTGAACATAAGGCGGTATGGAAAAGGATTCGGGAAGATGAGATCCTGCTTCCTGTGACAGAGATCGGCAGCCCCGACTGGACAGGGATGGAAGCACTGATTGCAGCGGAAAGTCGTTATGCGATTGCTGATGTTGTTGCATGGAAGGATGATATTATTCGAAAAACCCGAGAGCTTGTATCACGCTCAACATAGCCTTTGCTGAACGGTCTACTTGCCCTCCATCGAATGAAAAATCTGAGCCAATCTGACGGATTTCATTTTATCAGCGATTCCTTGAGGGCTGCTGTATCAGTGTTTCTCTAAAAATGCATACAAAAAATCCCGAGGATCGTCTCGGGATTTTTGTATGTATCGTTTGTATCTCTCAGCGTACAAATACAACGGCACCGTTTGCGAGCATCGGACTCTGCTGGTTCGCCGCGAGGATGCGGTCGCCATCCTCAACGGAGACGACGACGTTCACGGGGTTGGCGGAGTTGTTGCCGCCGCGCACCTGCACTGCCTTCACGACGATCGGGCTGCCGCCGATGCGCGGGAGCGTCTGTGCGTCGTAGAGGCTGCCCGCGTAGCCGACCATGCCGCGTTCGATGGCCTGATCGTAGTTGATGTTGCTGACACCATAGATGGCGCGGCCGCTCGTGTCATAGATGACGGGGGAGAAGCTGGGCTTTAAGCCCATGCCGCTCGCATCCACGATGACACCCGTGTAGGCTGTGCCATTCGTCCGAATCTGTGTCGTAATCTCCGTCGTGATGGTGGCGGAGATGACCGGCGGGGGCGGTACGGGCGGAGTCATGTCGCGGATGGCGGGCATGACGGCTGCGGCAAGTCCCTGTGCGCCGTAGAGCGGCATGGACATGACGACGCGGTAGCTGCCGTCCGGCATGGCGTGTTCCTCGACGACGATCGCGCCCTTGATGAGTGCGCTGACCTTGGTCTTGACGATGTCGCTGTTGATGACGAAGTTCTCAACGGTGGTCTCGGCATCGACCTGCACGCCGTTCACCTGCTCGGCGAGGTTGCGCTGTGCATCCACGATGGCGGCGCGGCGTGCCATGATGTTTGCCTTTGCGCCGTAGGCGTTTGCCGGCGGTGTGCCAAAGCCCTCTGCCGTGATTCTGCCCTCGTTCCACTGCGCAGCGGCCTCAACGCGCTGCATCATGGAAATGGCGGGGAGGAGTGTGTCCGGTGTCGCGGCATAGCCCGCGCTCAGTGCAAATACGCCTGCCATGGCACTGACCAGTGCTTTTTTCTTCAGGTTCTTCATTGTTGTCGCTCCTTTATCGTTCCGCAGCGTGATTACCGTCTGCCCTTTTTGTCGTTGACGCCCATCTTGGTAAAGATGCCCTCTTTGCCGTTGACGGCATCCTTGGTCGCCTTGACGATGGCGTTGAACGCCATTTCCTCGCTGACCCCCGTGGAGCCGATCATAATGATGCCGTCGTCCGTTGCGGCACCGCCGGATACGTGTTTCGAGCTGCCCTTGCCCTGTCCGACGAGGACGATGCGCCCCGTTGCGATCTCGACGACGCGGATGGTGACGTTCGCGGTGACGCTCGTCTGACTGCCGACAAAGCCGCCGAGGAGGTTGCCGAGCCCCATCGAGTCATTTTTCGCCGAGAGGTTGGTGACCGCGCCGAAGATCTTGTACTCCGCGCCGCTGAGATTGCCGACCGCGGCAGCGGTGTCGGGGTTGACGAGACCGGTCATGCCGAGGCTCTGCTCATCCACCAGATCCTGAAGCTCGATGCGCTCGATCACCTGAAAGACGTCGGGACGGTCGGTGATGAGGTTGATGAGTGTCTCGGTCGCAATGCCGGAGCGGTCGCCGAAGCCGTCCCAGCTGTACGGAACTTTGTTCTGGAAGGGCATGATTGCCACGGTCGGATTGTCATAGAGTCCCGCATGGCAGACAGAGCCCGTCATCAGTCCGCCGATGAGGACAAGGATGCCCAGCATTTTCTTAAACATAGAATTCCTCCTTGCACAGATCCCGTGACTTCCCAAATGCACCGTACGGCCGGAAGGTCTTTGCGCAGAAAACACAGACGCGGATCGCCGCAGGTGCACGGTTGTCGCCATCATAGATGTCACCTATTATTTTAACACAAATGCGGGGGAATAGGAACTGTAGGATGCAACAGATTCAAAAGTCCTGTTTTCTGAATTGTTCAGCGAAATGGCGGGGGTTGTGGGCGTCTCGACATAGGACAGATGGGGATGGGCAGAAATTTTTCCAAAAAAAAACCGCACGATAATGCAATCGTGCGGTTTTTTTCAGAAACGTTTTCAGCGCAGGGTGATCTTGAGCTCGCTGCTGCTGACGCTCTCCACGAATATGGAGAGGTTCGTCTCGCGTTGGAGCATCTGGAGGATGGTGAACGGCTGCTGGGATGAGGCGATGTCGATGGTCGTCTTGCCTGCATTCGTGCCGCGCACATAGACATCCTGTACGCCGCGCATTCCCTTGAGCTCGCGTACGAGCTGGTCGACGAGGGAGAAGTCGCTCGCACGGACGGTGAGCTGCACGCCGGAGAATGCGCTCGCCGCCGCCCGCAGGAACTGCTGCTCAAGCTTCTCCGCTGCCTTGACGGCGGCTGCCTGACGCGATTTGCGCCGAGCGAGTTCGGGTGTGTTCTCAACGCCCTGCCCCTCGACGGAGTAGGTGCCGATGATCGTCCCCGTACCGAAGGAGATGATCTTGAGGTCGAGCAGGGTGCGTGCCGAGGACATCTGTGTCTCGACGTAGCCGCCGCGATTGTTCGGGAGCTTTACGTGATAGCCGTCGGCGTGGCTGCGTCCGATGACGAGGTAGTCGATCGGGCGTGCGGCGGGATCGCCGTCATAGGGGAGACGGCTGTCGCCGCGGTAAACGGCGTTGAGGATGGACGAGTCTTGCAGCTGCGAGAGGAGGCTCACGTCGACGACGTGTTTGAATCCGACGGTGAGAAGCCGCTCGTTGAGTGCGGTTTCGAGGATGGTGTCATGCCCGCGCGTTGCGGGTGCTTCGTAGAAGTCGTGGCTATCCGTATCGTCCGTGAGGATGACGACACCGATGCGCGGATCAGAGAGGCGCATGACGGCATCCATGCGTTTCATGAACGCCGAGTTCGGGTCGGTGTTGACGTCGACGCTTGCGCGGATGCGGTACTCGCCGCCGCTGACGGACTCGCTGAGGACGTTGATGTTTTGGACGTAGCCCTGTGCGTGCGAGAGAATCTCGTCCAGCTCGACGGACGAACCGGAGACGACGGTATTCGCGTCGATGTACATACCGGCGACCTGCTCGACTGCCGTGCGTGCCGCGTCCCGCATGGCGGAGTCGCGGTCAACGCCAACGCCGTCGACGGTGACGGTCTGGGCGAGCGCGGTCTGCGCGAGTGCCAGGCAGAGGATGAGCGCCATGAGAATTTTCTTCATAGGGATGCGTTCTCCTTTCTTAGGTGAAAAGATGCGCGTGTTTTCTGCATTTTTATCATACCACAAATTTCGACGTGCGTACAGAGGAAAGAAGTCGCTGTTTCTCAGAGCGTATCGCTGTATGTGCCGCCGTCTCCGCGCTCGCGGTGACGCTGCTGCGCGGCACGGCGTTCATAGCGGCGCACGAGCGACCGCAGTTCCTCGTCTGTCTTGTCCGAGGCATCCCATGCGGCCGCGACTTCGTCCGCCGCCTCGTCATAACGCTGCTCGGCGTAGGCGATCCTGCCGCGGTATTCGTGCAGCCGCCAGATGGGATAGCGTCCGCCTGTATGTGGGGTGCGCTCCGCCGCGTCGAAGTCCGCCCGCGCGAGGCGGTTCATGCGCTGTGCGTAGTAGGCGCACCCGCGCAGGAGGTAGGCGTATGCCCGCTCCTCCCCTGTGACGGAGGGATCGCCGAGGAGGAGGGAGAGGTCGGCGACGGCGTGCTCCGTCTCGCCGCGCAGAATCATATCCTCGGCATCGGCAAAGACGGCGACGGTTCTGTCTCCGTTTGCGGTGCGCGTGCCGCGCTGCGCTGCCTCTCCGTAGACTTGAAAGGCGGGGGGCTGCGGCGGCTGTCCGTCGCGTGCAGCATCTCCGTAAACGTAGAGTACCGTCGGCGGCTGTGTGCGCTGCTCGGCGCGGCTCTGCAGGGCGGCGTTCGCACTGCGGAGCATATCGCGCTCCTGCCGCAGACGATCCAGCTCCGCCTTGTTTTCCGCGAGGGCTTTGAGGTCGATTCCCTCGGTGTCGACGGAGCAGACGAGCCGGACGTGATAACGCCAGACATCCCCGACGAGCGCGGGGGTCACATCCTCCTCCACGACGCGCAGAACGGCGGCGGCGACGGTGCGGATCTCGTCCCTGGTCAGCGCGGAGCCCTCCACCTCGCTTGCACTCTCGATGTAGAGCCCTGCGCGCTCCGAGGCTGTCCGCAGTGCTTCGGCGCGGGCCGCGTCGCGTGCGGATTTGGGCGTATCGTTGTCGCCCATCGTGTATACGCCCTCCGCCTCGATGATCTCGGGGGCGGCTGCGGCGATGGACGGCGGGGCGGCAAGCGCGAGCACGCAGACCGCCCCGCACAGAATATTTTTCAGCATGATGTTCACTCCTGCCTGTATTGTTCCAAACGTGGGTTAAGGATCGGTAAAATGGGAATGAGAGGGGACTTTGATTTGTTGCGGCGGGCGGTGCGTTTTCCTCCGTCCGCGCGTGCGGAAAAATTTTTATTTTCGGGGTTGACAGAAGTCCCATCCTTGGATATAATACCACTATCGCCTTAAGGCAATGCTGATTTAGCTCAGTTGGTAGAGCAGCTCATTCGTAATGAGCAGGTCGTAGGTTCAAGTCCTATAATCAGCTCCATTTGAAACAGGAGACTTCCGAGAGATCGGAAGTCTTTTTTCGCATGGAGGAGGTCGAGTGCCACTCGTCAGTCGGCTGCCGGAGCGGTGGAACGGTCTCGGATACGGTTATGCGGTCGGCAGTGCCGCGTGCAGCGCCTTTGCGATCGGGTCGCGGATGACAAGCTCCGCGCGTGCGTCCGCGCTCGTCGCGCTCCGATTGATGAGCACGAGATGTTCGCCGCGGAAGTAGTCGATGAGCCCCGCCGCAGGGTAGACGATGAGCGAGGTGCCGCCGATGATGAGCGTGTCCGCCGCGCCGATGGCGGCGACTGCGCCCGCGATGGTGTCGTTGTCGAGACGTTCCTCATAGAGAACGACATCGGGGCGGACGATGCCGCCGCATTTGCAGGAGGGGATGGGCGTGTGCTCCATGATGTAGTCGAGTGCGTAATGTGCGCCGCAGTCCATGCAGTGGGCGCGGCGGATCGAGCCGTGCAGCTCGTAGACCGTCTTTGACCCCGCCGCCTGATGCAGTCCGTCGATGTTCTGCGTTACCACGGCGGCGAGGTGTCCCTGCCGCTCCAGTTCCGCGAGCGCGTAGTGTCCCGCATTCGGCGCGGCGGAGAGATAGACGAACCGCCGCCGATAGAAGTCGAAGAACTCGGCGGGATGCGCCATGAGGAATGAGTGTGATGCCATCTGCTCGGGACGGAACTCCTGATGTAGCGTCTCGCTGTAGATGCCGCCCGCGCTGCGAAAGTCGGGAATCCCCGACTCGGTGGACATCCCCGCCCCGCCGAAGAACACCGCACGACGGCTGCTTGCTAGGATTTCTCTGAGTCTTGCAATCGTGTCCATCGTGTACCTCCCTTGACAATTTTTTCGTGAATCGATATAATGAGAATACAAAAGGACGACTGGTGATTGGATCCGCCGGTCTCTCCGCAGAATTTTATGTTCTTGAAAGAGGAGCCGACGTGAACCGCACGTACGGTTCTTTTTTTCTGTCTACTTCGTGATCAGAAACATGATGTTGACCGCGAGCGTTGCCGCCGCAATCAGAAGCGATAGCTTTTCAAAAAGCGTCACGCACA
>CALJPB010000250.1 GCA_937981305.1 uncultured Selenomonas sp. | reverse complement strand
GGGAGTCCGCTTCAGAGTGGCTTGATTCTGTCGTTTGGCAACCGGTTGCAAGCACTGCGGAATGGGCGTGGAACGGAATCCGCGAAGCGGCTGTCAGTGCAAAAGATTTTATATTTTCCACATGGGAAAACGTTTCTGCATGGTTTGATTCTGTCGTTTGGCAGCCAGTCATAGGTGCGGCAGAGTGGGTATGGAGCGGTATCAGCAGCACAGCAAGTGCGGTGCGGGAAGGTGTTTTTGCTACGTGGGTCGGTGTTTCCTCATGGTTCGATTCCACGGTTTGGCAGCCAATTACTGGCGCGGTTGAGAGTGTAAAGACATCTGTTGTTGGCGCATTTGACGCGGCACTATCGGGTGTCAAGTCTATATGGAGCGGTGTGGCAGGTTGGTTCGACGCGAATGTAATCAGCCCGCTCCGAGAGAAATTCAGCAGCCTGATTGATCTGAAAAACTCGATTGCCGATGCCGGTTCTGCCGTCACAGGTCTGACAACGAGCAACGGGACAGGACATAATGCCATAGGGACATCCTTCTGGGAGGGTGGCTGGACGGAGGTCAATGAAAATGGCGGTGAGATCATCGACCTGCCGCAAGGCTCGCGTGTCTACCCGCACGCGACGACGATGAAAATGCTGCGTGACAGCATGGAAGGGGGCGGCAGCTCGCCTATCCCTGCCGCCGCGCCTGTCACTATCACGGGGAACACCTTCCATGTGCGCGAGGAGGCAGACCTCGATCGCATCGCCTATAAGCTGTATCAGCTCATGGCGAAGAGCCACGTCAATATGAATGGGGGAGTAATGGCATGAGCCTCATGAGCCTGTGGAATCAGGTCAACAACATCGGCGGATTCCTCCTCGGAGGTGGAGGGGCAAAGCGGCAGGTGATCCTCTCCGTAGGGGATGAGAAATTCACACTTCCCGTTACGCCGCGCGTTTACAAAGTGCAGACGGAACAGAACAACCGCATTGTCGACATCATCGACTTTGGCGAGGCACAACTCTTCGGCAATCCGAAGCTCAAGAAGCTGTCGCTCTCCTCGTTTTTCCCCCATCCGAAGCACGAATACCCCTTCGTAGTCGGTGATTCTGCGGAGCCGTCGGAGTGCGTTGCGAAAATTGAGAAATGGAAGGAAGGAAAAAAGCCTGTCCGCATCATTATCACAGACAGCCCTGTCAATCTGATGGTCGCAATCAAGTCCTTTGACTACAAGGAGCAGGACGGCTCACGCGACATCTATTTTGACCTCGATCTCGTGGAGTGGAAAAACCTCAATACGCCGATGGCAAACAACGACAAACAGGTGGACGAAAAGACGGGACTGAAAGACCGTCCCGTGGAGCGTACGCCGCCGCGCCCGAAAGCCATTCAGCGCGTGCAGGACTTCCTCGATGCGAGCAAAAAGGCGTATGGTGACTATCAGCACTGGCGCGGTATGGCAAACGCAAACGGCATCAAGAATCTTGCGATGAAGGAGCTGCGCGGCGCACTCGGTAAGCTCAAGCTGAAATAGGAGGGCGTATGAAGGTCAAGATCATGCAGACGGACATCTCTCATCTGCTCACATCGTGCACATGGTCGGGATCGCGGCTGAACGTCGCGCGCAAGCTCGAGTTTTCCTTTGTGCAGGATGACCGCGATCCGAATGTCCCTGTGATTGACGTGGACAACGGCTACACCTGCTATGGCTACGATGATACGGGAAATCTCGTTTTTGAGGGCAATATCTATGCGCTCGAGCGCGACCGTGCAAAGGCTACGGTGCGTGTCACGGCATTTGACCATTTGATTGTTCTTGCACGAAGCAAGACAACACGTAAGTTTGACCATATCACTGCCGAGGACATCACGCGGCAGCTCTGCGCGGAACTCGGCGTCCTCATCGGCGACATCGCGGAGACGGGCGTGCAGGTATCCTTTATCGCGAATGCCAAGACGGGCTATCAAACGATTATGGGGGCGTACACCGAGGCGGCGAAGGTGACGGGCAAGAAGTATCACCCTGTCATGAACGGCTCAAAACTTGACATCGTGGAGAAGGGGACGCTCATCGAGGGCTACACCGCAGATTCCGCGCGTAATATGGAGGAGAGCACCTACAAGGAGAGCATTGAACAGCTCGTCGATCAGGTACTTGTGGTGGACGAGGAGGGCAACCGTGTCGACTATGTGAAGAATGACGAGCATATCAAAAAATACTCCATGTTTCAGGAGGTCTACAAAACCGACCCGAACAAGGACACGCAGACCGAGGCGAAAGCCCTGCTCACAAAGCCGGAGCGGTCGGGGTATATCACGGCGCTCGGCGACTACCGCGTAAAGTCGTCCTACTCCATCATCGTGAGGGACAGCCTTTTCAAGGGGCAGTTCTGGGTCAAGTCCGACACGCACACATTTGTGGACGGCAAACATGAGATGAAGCTTGAACTCGAGTTTGAAAACGTCATGAATGAGGAGGAGACCGAAAAAGAGAAAGAAGAGGAAGAGACGGAAGGAGGAAAGAAACGCCGTGGCAGAGGTCATTCCAAGCGCGGAGAACTCCGTGAGCAAGATGCTGGAGATCCAGCATGATATTGCAGAGGATCATATACCGCCCCTCCCAAGCACGGGCAAGGTGCTGACGCCGCCACCTGCACTTTCCGTCGAATGGAACGGCATTATACTCACGCCCGACAAGCTCTATCTAAATGAGTATTGGCTGCCGGGGCATACGCGTCATATTGTCGGCGAGACGAGTTTTCGCGGCGGTGGCGGCGGTCTTGCCATGTATGCGTCACACAATCACCCCATCGACAACGATGAGACGTGGACGGATACGCTAAAGCCCGGCGACATCGTGAGTGTCTATCCGCAGAAAGGCGGGCAGCTCTTTATCATCGAGAGTAAGTTGGTGAAATTATGAGCAGTGAATTTCCTTTTATCGGTGCGATGCGTGATATTGTGGCGGGTGATCTGCCGCTCTTTCAGGAATACGCATGGGACTTCGAGCGTGATTGCTTCCTCTATGACGTGAATGGGCGGCACATTCTTTTGACTGGGAATCCCGCGCTTGAGGTGTGGGTTTACAAGGCACTCAAGACGGAGCGTTTTGAATATCTCGCGTATTCGTGGCAGTACGGCATTGAACTGAAGCCCTTTATTGGCAAGGTCATGGGCGTACAAGAACGCTATTCGGAATTGCGGCGTGTGATTACAGAGTGCCTAATGGTAAATCCGTACATCAAGAGCATTGACAGTTTTTCCACCACGCCGGAAAACCGTGCGGAGCTGGTACGGCTGCGCATTACGCTGACAACGGTATACGGGGAGGTGGAGATCAATGTATAGGGCAAGGGAGCAGACAGCCATTCTGCGTGATCTGCAAGAGCGCAGCAAGACACCTGCAAGCAAGATCGAGGGGACGTTCGAATATGATGTGTTGGCGTCCAATTCAATCGAGTTCGGTAAAGTAGAGGTAGAGCTTGAGGAGGCATATCGGCAGAGCTTCGGAACGACGGCGACCGATGAATACCTGACGATGAAAGCTGCGGAATCTGGTGTGTTTCGCAAGAAGGCCGTCAAGGCGCATGGCATTTTGACGGTAACAGGCAGCGGGCTCATTCGAAAGGGCAGTCTCTTCGCAACAGAGGGCGGAATCCGTTTTGTCTCAACCGCCGATTCTGTAATTGCCTCCTCCGGCAAAATCGAGATTGAAGCCGTCGATGCGGGGGCACTCGGCAATGTACCTGCCCGTACAATTACGAAAAGCCCCTTCTCCATCCCTGGCATCAGTGGTGTCATGAATGAGGCGGCGATGCAGGGCGGATATGACGAGGAGGAAGATGAGGCACTGCGCGACCGCTATCTTGAGCACGTGCGCTATCCCGGTGCATCGGGCAACAAGCGACACTATATCGAGTGGGCGACATCGGTTCCGGGCATCGGCGCGGCGAGCTGCATCCGTGCGTGGAACGGAGCGAACACGGTCAAGATCATTGTCAGTGATGCAAATTATACGACGGTGAGCGAGTCTCTCATCAAGAAAGTCTATGACCGTATTGCTGAACAGAATCCGATCAACGCCATTGTGACGGTCGTATCTGCAACCATCAAGACCGTCAATATTGAGGTGCGGGTTCGCGGACAGCCGAACGTGGACGATTTCAAACAGACAGTGCAGCGATACTTTCGGGAGATTGCGCGGTCGGGACTTGGGAAGGACAGCTATGTGAGTATCGCTAAGATCGGTGCGCTCCTGCTGCAAAGCGGTGCGGCACAGGATTATGACAGCCTCACGCTGAACGGTGCAGCAGCGAACATATCACTTACGAACGAGGAGCTGCCCGCACTCGGGAGGGTGGTGCTGCATGGCTGATTTTCACTTCCTCCGTCTCGAAAAAGTCAATGTAATGCGTTATCTGCCAAAGTTTTTGGCAGGGGATATGTCTTTTAATGACGTGCAGGATACGCTTTCGGCAGAACATGAGCGGTATCGACTGCTTTTGCCGGAGATCACGAAGCAGTTTTTTATTGAGACTGCAACATGGGGGCTGCCCTCATGGGAGGAGGTCTACCAAACCAATCCACCGTACGACGCAAGCATTGAACTGCGGCGCACGCTTGTCAAGGCAAAAATGCTCGGACGACAGCCGGCAACGAAACGCCGTATCGGGCTGCTTGTCAATACCTTCACGAAAGGCGGCGATGCGTACATTGAGGAAGATGTAGCGCCCGGGTGCTTTCGGCTTCATTTCCCCTCGATTATCCTGTGGCGGGAACAATTGGAGGAGGCACTTGAGGCGGCTGTCCCTGCACATCTCTTGTATGATCTGCATTTTGAGAAGGATCATGCGCAATCAACGCTCCATTACGCCGCCGCCCCTTCTATCCACACAACCTACGAGATACGCCCGGCACAGATCACGGATGCACAGACATCAGCACGTCACTATATCGGCGCAGCAGCCTCCACTCACACGACGTACGAGGTCTATCCCGACACTGCGAGGGACGCGAAGGCAAGTATCGTGTTCTATGCGGGCGGTGTCGGAAGCACACACAAAGTTCTTGAGGTTTACCCACAGATGGCGCACGAGACTTCAACAAAGGGGGTGTTCTATGTGGGCGGTGTTGGAAGCACGCACAAAGTTCTTGAGGTCACACAGACCTAGAAAGGAGTAAGTATGGCAAACTGGACAGGCGGACAGCTCACGAGCGTTGGGCGCGACCTGCAAATCAAAGTCGAGGCGGGACAATGCAAACTTGAACTGACAAAGATCAAGCTTGGAGACGGTACGGAGAATATTGCAAGCGTCGATCCCATGACCGACCTCGTCGGCCCGAAAGCCGTCTTCGGGATCAGCAGCATTACCGCGAAAGACGGCATGTGTACCGTGACAGGGGTCATCTCATCGTCCAATGTCTCGGCGGGATTTTATGCGCGCGAGTGGGGGCTTTTTGCCAAAGACCCACAGCGGGGTGAAATCCTTTATATGATCTCCCTTGACAGTGCTCCCGACTTCGTTCCGCCCGCATCGGCGGCACTCAGACAGAGTGCGACCTACGCAATGAACATCGCCGTTGCGAATGCAGCGAATATCACTGTGAAGATCGACCCTGCGGGACTGGTCAACACAGAGATGCTTGCACGCGGGGCGCGGCTCATCAAACGCGGGACAGCGTATCAGTACGGAGACGTACTGTATGACCCGACAATGCACACGAACCTCCTGCTCTTTTGCACGCAGGGAGGGGCGACGCAGACCAACTACAAGGACTATCGGGGAGCTGTGCTTGGGCAGGCCTACACTGATGGTTCTGCCGGATTCCACGTCATCGAGGGCGTAGCACGCGGCAGGGATTTGTTTGTGCGCAACAACGATGGGGACGTTACGATGTCCGCTGACCTCACAGAGCCGAAAGTCGGCGTGAAGTTTGCGATTATGGGCGAGGACATCTCTCTCGCCCCCGATACATTTTACACGCAACAGTTCAGGATGCTCCCCGATGGGGATTTTACGCTTTCGTAAACAGGAAAGGAAGATGAAACATGGCAGGAAATTTTGTACCGCCGACACAGAGCAGCACGCTCGGAACGTCGGGCAACAGATGGGCGGGCGGCTTTTTCGAGAAGATCGCCGTAAAGACACTGGAAGTCATCGGCGGCGGAGGGGAAGACGCACAGCCCGCAACGGTCGGGTGGGTGAAACAGAATCTCACCAGACTTTTGAAAAGTGCGCTTGAAGCAACGGGGATGCGGATCAACATTGGTCACAGCAAAGCCGGATACATCTGTTTCGGGGAATTGTTTGGAGGGCTGATCGTTCAGTGGGGCGAGGAGAACTGGAAAAACGGCGAAAAATACAAGGAGATCGTTTATCCGATATCGTTCAAGCGGTCGTCAATCATCATTCCGATAGATGAATTTATCGGGGCGGATGTTCCACCCCAAAACGAAATAGGTTTTTTTGTCATCGGGTATGATTACACTACAAATGAGAAATTCCGTACGTATAGTTATACCCAAGGAATCGGTGCGTTTACGTATCTCGCAATTGGCTTTTAAGGAGGAGATGTGTCCATGGAAATGCTATCAAAATTTGACAGGAATGGATGCCGACAAGCTACTGTGCTTGATGGCGTTCATTATCGCAATGAAGAAACTCGGCAGAATTATATCGCACAGGGATACATTGCGATCAGCGAAGAAGATTTTGCATATTACGCAGGGTGGCGCGGTGCAGGGGATAACGGCACGGGCTACATCCGCGACCCAAAGACGGGCAAGCCCGTCTCTGCCCCGCCCGCTCCTCATGTCGAGCCGGAATCCGCTACGCCGCCCGTCGATGAGGAACGTCTCGCCGCATTCGAGGCAATGGCGGCGCAGGAAGCCCGCCTCGCACTCCAGGGGGAGCGCATCGCGGCAATCGAAGCGAAACTTTCTGCACTGAAGGGAGGTGAAGGAA
>CALJPB010000249.1 GCA_937981305.1 uncultured Selenomonas sp. | reverse complement strand
AGGCGGCCGTCCGTGCCGATCTCGTAGACTGCCATGGCGACCGCCGTGGGGATGTCGCGGAGGGGATACGGGGTGATGCCCTCCGCAACAGGCAGCATGGCGGCGTGACGGAAGAGCAGTTCCATCCGCCCGTTGCCGTCGAGATCGGTGACGGCGAAATACGTGCGAGTGGGGTCGAAGGAACGCAGATGTGGCTGCGGTGTATTGTCGTCATCCCCGCACATGATGAACTCGCTTCTCCAGAGCTTTTCCGCCTTGGCGATGGCGTTCAGCTGCTTCTTTGCTGCCGCAGGCGACGTGATGTGCTGTGCGGTGGAGGATGTGGCAGAAGCGGATGCCGCCGTGAGGATGAGCAGGGCAAGTGCCGCAGCGATTGTTTTTTTGAGCGCAATTTTCATCATGTGCCTCCTTTTTGTCCGTGTGTGGAGTACCTTTTAGAACTTCACCTCCGGCACAGCGTCCGCGCCCTCCTTTGCTTTGAATTGGGGCTTTTGCGTCATGCCCATGAAGCCTGCGAGGAGCATTCCGGGGAAGGTGGAGATCGCGACGTTGTACTGACGCACCGCCTCGTTGTAGTCGCGGCGTGCGACGGCGATGCGGTTCTCAGAGCCCGACAGCTCGCGCATGAGTTCGAGGTACTGCGTGTTCGCCTTGAGGTCGGGGTACGCCTCGGCGATGGCAAAGAGGCGGCCGAGTGCGCCCGTCAGCTCTGCGTTCGCTGCGTCCATCTGCTCCACGCCCTGCGCACCTGCGAGTTTCGCACGTGCGTTTACAACCTCCTCGATGATGGTCTTTTCGTGTACGTCATAGCCCTTGACCGTGTTCACGAGGTTCGGGATGAGGTCGCTGCGCCGCTGCATCTGGTTCTCGACCTGTCCGTAGGAGGCATCGACGCGGATCTCCGCCTCCTTCAGCCCGTTATAGAGGGAGAAAAAGGCTAAGATGCAGCCGAGGATGACAACGATGAGAACGATACCAACGGAGATAAAGCCCTTATTGTTCATGGTGAAAACTTCCTTTCGTATTTTGTCTCAATCGTTCAAGGCGCCCCTTCCACCGTGCTGCCGCACGGTCCCCCTCCCCCGCTTTGGCAGGGGAGGCTTTGGGAGTGCGCATAGTAGACTTCAACTACCAATTCCCCGACGCACCGCCGCCGCCCGAGGAGCCGCCGCCGTAGCTGCCGCCGCCCGAGGAGCCACCGCCGCCGTAGGAGGGACGATCATCGTCGTCGTCGTAGGTGCCGCTGATTCCGCCGTACGGCGTATAACCGTATTTGCCCGAGGAGAGGAGGTTCAGCAGAGCAGCCAGCGAGAAGAAGGCAAGCCCGAATACCTGCCCAACAATCCAGAGGAGGAGCAGGAGGAACGGGATGAAGACGAGGAAGCCGAAGAGATAGACGTAGAACGGCTCACCGCTCGCATCCGCGATGGACTCCGGTACGGTGACGTGCTCCCTGCTGCACAGTGTCTCCGCATACACCGCATAGCCCTTTCGGATCTCCTCGGAAATATCGTCCTTGCCAAAGGGGAACTCGGACTTGATGCGGTTCGTGACGTAGAGCGTATCGTGCTCCTGTGCCATTTCACTGAGCGCAGAGCCGAACAGGAAGCGGATCTCCCGCTCTTCCTTCGCGATGAAGAGGAGGACGGTCTTGCCCCTTGCCGTATCCTCCAGCTGCCAGTCCGCAAAGAGCTGCTGCGCGAAGCGGTCAGGATCGACGTGCCGGAGCGTCGGCATGGTGACGATGAGGAACTGCGCCCCCGTCGCGTTCGTGAGGTCGCCGCCCATCCGCTCAATCGATTCCGCGTCCTCGGGCATCAGTATGTCGCCAAAGTCCGCCACCGCGCCGAGATGTGCGGGCTTTGCGGGGATGCCGAGCGCCGCGCCGAGACTTTCGAGCCCCACGCCGTACTCCGCACACGTCTTTTGTGTGAGCGTGATGTACGCCTGCAAAATTGCGGGGGAGTAGTTTTCCTTGCGGAACTCTCCCTTCATCGCGTCGAGAACGCCGCCGGCGTAGCCGTCCGTGATTGCGCCCTCCAGGCCATAGCCGACTTCGATGCGAAACGCGCGGTCGTCCTTTGCGATGAGCAGGAGCACGCCGTTATTCATCCGTGCATCGCCGATGCCCCAACTGCGAAACAGTTCGTTCGCGTACGACTCGATGTCTGCGGTGCCGAGCGTCGGTACGGTGACGACGACGATCTCCGCCTTTGTTTTGCCGCGCAGCTCCGCTCCGATTTTTGAAATCTGTGCAGCGTCCTCCGCCGAGACCATGCCCGCCGTGTCGACGATGTACGCCCGCTGCGCGGGCTTTGCGAGCAGATCGCTCCCCTCGGCATCTACCGCAGGGCCGGAGCTAAGGAGCAGCAGCGTGAGCATCAGGAGGAGTGCAAGGAGTGTTCGGACTCCTCTGTTTCCATTCATACTTCCCACATCCTTTCTTCGTGAAATTCATGATATACCAATATTATTGTATCATGTTTTTGAATATTTGTAACTGTCATATGTGACAGGTTCAACCCGCCTTTTTAGAAAAAGTACCGAAATTCTCTTTTGCACACAAAAACGCTCCCGCATATGCGGGAGCGTTTGATGCGTTATGAGATTCACCTCAGCAGGTGTGGCACTTGTCGTAGAGGCCCTTCTCCTTGAGGAGCTTGACCATCGTCTCGCCGATGTGGGCGACGGTATCAGCGACGGGGATGCCTGCCGCGTTGAGGGCTGCAACCTTGTCTGCTGCCGTGCCCTTGCCGCCGGAGATGATCGCGCCTGCATGACCCATGCGCTTGCCCGGAGGCGCCTGACGGCCGGCGATGAACGCCGAGACCGGCTTATCCTTCATGTTCTCTTGGATCCACTTCGCGGCATCCTCCTCTGCCGTGCCGCCGATCTCGCCGATGATGAGGACGGCGTAGGTGTCGGGGTCGTCCTTGAAGAGCTGCAGCGCGTCGATGAAGTCCGTGCCCTTGACGGGGTCGCCGCCGATGCCGACGGTGGTCGTCTGACCGATGCCCGCGTTCGTGAGCTGGAATGCCGCCTCATAGGTGAGGGTGCCGGAGCGCGAGATGAGGCCGACGTGGCCGGGCTTGCTGACCGTGCCGGGCGTGATGCCGAGCTTGGACTGCTGCGAGGTGAGGAGGCCGGGGCAGTTCGGCCCCACGAGGCGGGTCTTCTTGCCCTGCATGTAGCGGCGCACCTTTACCATGTCGAGCACGGGGATGTGCTCGGTGATGCAGACGACGAGGTCGAGATCCGCATCGACCGCCTCAAGGATGGAGTCCGCTGCAAAGCGTGCGGGGACGTAGACGACGGAGGCGGTTGCACCCGTTGCCTTGACCGCATCTGCAACGGTGTTGAAGACGGGCACGCCTTCGACGGTCTGCCCTGCCTTGCCGGGGGTGACGCCGCCGACGATCTTTGTGCCGTAGTCGAGCATCTGCTTCGTGTGGAACATCGCGGCCTTGCCGGTGATGCCCTGGACGATGACTTTGGTGTCCTTATCAATCATTACTGACATTGTATGACCTCCCTTTCGATTAAGCCTTCGCCTGTGCGACGAGTTTCACGATCTGCTCTGCGCCGCCCTCCATCGTGGCTGCGGGGAAGACGTTGCCGATCGGCGTATTCTTGAGGATTTCGCGGCCCTCTTCGACCTTCGTGCCCTCAAGGCGAACGACGACGGGAACAGGGAGGGATTTGCCGTCCTTGGAGATGATCTTTGCCGCCTCGATGATGCCGTTCGCGATGTTGTCGCAGCGGTTGATGCCGCCGAAGATGTTGACGAAGATGCCCTTCGCCTGACCGCCCTCGAGCATGATGCTGAATGCCTTGGCGATCTTCTCGGGCTCGGAGTCGCCGCCGACATCGAGGAAGTTCGCGGGCTCGCCGCCGTAGTGCTTGATGATGTCGACGGTCGCCATTGCAAGTCCTGCGCCGTTGACCATGCACGCGACATCGCCGCCGAGGTTGACGTAGTTGAGCCCTGCCGCAGCCGCCTCGCGCTCCTTCGGATCCTCCTCGGTCTCATCGCGGAGCGCTGCGATGTCGGGGTGGCGGAAGAGTGCGCTGTCGTCGAAGTTCAGCTTCGCATCGAGTGCGATGACATCGTCGTCCTCGGTGACGACGAGCGGGTTGATCTCGACCTGCGAGCAGTCCTTGCCGATGAACGCATTGTAAAGCTTCTCCATCAGAGCCGCCGCCTTGCGAATCGCAGGAGCCGGGATGTTGATGGCATACGCCATGCGCGTCGCCTGGAACGGTGCGAGCCCGATGACGGGGTCGATGTACTCCTTGATGATCTTCTCGGGGGTCTCGGCGGCGACCTTCTCGATCTCGACGCCGCCCTCCTCGGAGCCCATCATGACGATGCTCGCGGTCTGACGATCGACGACGAACGAGAGGTAGTATTCCTTCTTTATCTTCGAGCCTTCCTCGATGAGTAGGCGGCCGACCTTCTTGCCCTCCGGGCCGGTCTGGTGCGTGACAAGAACCTTGCCGAGGAGTTCCTGTGCGTAGGTACGGACTTCATCTAGGTTCTTTGCGATTTTGACACCGCCCGCCTTGCCGCGGCCGCCTGCGTGGATCTGCGCCTTGACGACGATGACGGGGGAGCCCAGCTTCTCTGCGTTTGCGACTGCCTCGTCGACGGTGAACGCCGGCAGACCGTTCGGTACGTTGACACCGAACTCGCGCAGAACCTGCTTGGACTGGTACTCATGAATATTCATTTAGTCAATCCTCCCTTAATTTTTGTGAGCAGAACTTGCTTATAGTTCTCATTTTACGCTTCTTCTTGTGAAAAGTCTAGCAATTTCGGGGAAATGGGTAATTGAAAAAATTGAGCAGATATAACCCATATCTATAAATAGGATGTGGTCTTATAGATCATCGAGTTTGTATACGGTCTCCGCCTCCCACACCTCGCCCATGCGCAGCTCCGGCTGCGGGAAGCTCGGGTTTGCGGGCGCATTCGGGAAGAACTGTGTCTCCAGGCAGAAGCCGCCGCGCCGCTGGAATTCCTTGCCGCCCTTGCCGACGACAGGCTTCTTCGCGAGGGCGTTGCCCGTGTAGAACTGCATCCCGATCTGCGTTGTGTAGCAGGAGAGGGCAAGCCCTGTCTTTTCCGATGTGACACGCGCCGCTTTTTTGAGGTGTGAGTAAGGCTCCGGGGCGAAGTCGCCGCGCAGAACCCAGTTGTGATCGTAGCCGCCCGCAAATTGGAGCTGGTCATAGTCCGCATCGATGCGTTCGCCGATTGTGTGCGGCGCGGTGAAGTCCATCGGCGTACCGAAGACGGATAGAATGCGTCCGTCCGGCAGGGACTCCGCATCCGCCCACGTGAATTCGTCGGCGTAGATCTCGACTTCGTGGTCGAGCACGCTGTCGGCGGTCGCACCCTCGAGGTTGAAGTATGCGTGATTCGTGAGGTTGCAGATCGTGTCCGCGTCGCTGACGGCACGATAGGAAATGGAGAGTGCATCGTCGTCCGTGAGGCGGTAGGCGACCTTTGCCTCGAAGTTGCCGGGATAGCCGCCCTCGCCGTCGGGGCTGATCGTCGTGAACTCCACGCCACCCTCGACGATCTCCGCCATCCAGAGGTGGTAGTGCAGCCCGTTTGAGCCGCCGTGGATGTGGTTCTGCTTCCTTGATCCTGTGTTCAGCTCGAGCAGATAGGGCCGCCCCGCGATTGTGACACGCCCGCCCGCAATGCGGTTCGCGTGCCGCCCGACAATCGCCCCCATCGAGGCGGTGTCGCGGACATAGTCCTCGCCTGTCTCATAGCCGAGCACGATGTCGAGCGGCTTGCCCCCGACGAGCCGCTCGAACTTTACCAGCCGCGCACCGTACGTTGTGACAGCGACGCGTGTGCCGCGTCCGTTCGTGAGCGTATAGAGGTCGATCCGCTCTCCCCCCGGCATCGTTCCAAACGGTTCCATCTTTAATTCCGTCATCGTAGATTCCCCCCGTGCGGCTGTGCCGCCATCCAGAAATGGCAATCGAAAAGATCACCTTCATTTTATCACATAATCATCTGTTTGCCACGAAAAAGGAAGAAATAATTGCGCCGACGGGGCAGTCCTCCGCCGCCTCCAACGCGTCGTCCTGTTCGGTCGGCGTGGGCTGGCGCACGAGTACGGCAGAGCGTGCCGCGCGGTCGATGCAAAAGACGGCGGGCAGACGTTCGGCGCACATGCCGCAGGAGACGCACGCGGCGCTGTCAATGGACAGATTCATACGAACCCCTCAAATGAAAATTTCCTGCCGCACCAAGGCGCAGCAGGAATTTCCTAATCAAATATAACACACGCCTACAGTATGGCGTAAAACGACGTCCTTGTCTGTGCTTTTTGCAACAATGGGCGGTTCCCTTAGAGCCCTGCGCTCGCGTCCGAGGCCTCAAGCATCTTGTGCAGGTAGGCGCGGATCTCGACACCGTGCTCCATCTTCATGACATCGGCGAGGAGTTCCTTTGCCTGTGTCGAGGTGACGGAGCGGATCATCTCCTTGACGCGCGGGATGGACGGCGCACTCATGGAGAGCTCCGTGATGCCCATGCCGAGCAGGATGACGGCGGCATACGGGTCGCTCGCCATCTCGCCGCACATACCCGCCCAGATGCCGCGCTCGCGTGCGCTCTGGATCGTGCGCTGGATGAGGCGGAGGACGGCGGGGTTGAACGGGTTGTAGAGGTTCGCAATCTGTGCGTTGCCCCGATCAACAGCGAGCGTGTACTGGATGAGGTCGTTCGTGCCGATGCTGAAGAAGTCGACGTACTGGGAGAGGAGCGGGGAGACGACTGCCGCTGCCGGTGTCTCGACCATGATGCCGATCTGCACGTCGTCGGAGTACTCCTTGCCCTCGTGGGCAAGCTCGACCTTTGCCTGCTCGACGAGTTTCAGAACGCGCTGGATCTCGCTGACGCTGATGACCATCGGCA
>CALJPB010000248.1 GCA_937981305.1 uncultured Selenomonas sp. | reverse complement strand
TAAATGACAGAGAATTTTTTTGAACTCGATCATGTCACCCATGTCTACCAAAGTGGAGAGGGGGAAGGGCATGAGGCACTGTGCGGCATCAGCCTTTCCATCGCGGCGGGCGAATTCGTGGCGGTGCTCGGGGCAAACGGTTCGGGCAAGTCAACCCTCGCACGCCATCTGAACGCGCTCCTCTTGCCGAGCGCGGGAACGTGTCGGGTGTGCGGATGGAATACGAAGGACGAGGCGCGGCGATGGGACATCCGACAGGAAGTCAGCATGGTGTTCCAGAACCCCGATAACCAGCTCATTGCGGCAGTTGTCGCGGACGATGTCGCATTCGGCCCCGAAAACCTCGGTGTGCCTCCCACAGAGATTCGTACGCGCGTGCAGGATGCGCTTGCACTCGTCGGTATGGAATCATACGCACAGGCTGCGCCGCATCTGCTTTCGGGCGGACAGAAGCAGCGCATCGCCATCGCGGGGGCAATCGCCATGCAGACGCATTGTCTTGTGCTCGATGAGCCGACGGCGATGCTCGACCCGCGCGGCAGGGCGGAGGTGCTGCGTGCGGTCAAAAAACTTCACGAAGAGCAGGGCATGACGATTGTCTACATCACGCACTTCATGGAAGAGGCGATTGCGGCAGACCGTATTGTGCTGATGGATGCAGGGCGTGTTGTCATGGACGGAACGCCGCATGAAGTATTCTCGCAGTCGGAGAAGGTGCGTGCGCTCGGGCTGGACATTCCACTCGCCGCTGACCTCGCGGAGCACTTGCGGCGCGGCGGACGTGATCTGCCGCAGGATATCGTAACGGATGAGGAGCTGCTGCATTGTCTATCGAGATAGAATCGCTTTCGTATACCTATATGGAAAAAACGCCGCTCTCGCACACCGCCCTGCACGATGTCACGTTGACGATCCGAGAGGGAGCATTTACGGCGATTGCAGGCGAGACAGGCGCGGGCAAATCGACACTGATGCAGCTGCTCGGTGGTCTCCTTGTGCCGACAGCGGGACGCGTGTGTGTGGATGGCGTGTCCCTCCATGGAAAAAGCAAAGCGGAAAAGGAGGCGGCACGGACGGCGCGTTTCCGTGTCGGCATGGTCTTTCAGTATCCGGAGCATCAGCTGTTCGAGGAGACGGTCTATGAGGATATCGCATTTGGTCCACGGAACCAGGGGCTTTCAGATGCTGATGTCGAAAACCGTGTGCGCGAGGCGATGGAACTCGTACATCTGCCCGAGCGTTATCGCACGCGCTCGCCGTTTGCTCTCTCGGGTGGGGAGCGCAGACGCGTCGCCATTGCGGGGGTTCTCGCTCTTGCTCCACGCTATCTTGTCCTCGACGAGCCGGCAGCAGGACTTGATCCGCGTGGCCG
>CALJPB010000247.1 GCA_937981305.1 uncultured Selenomonas sp. | reverse complement strand
ATCCTGCTCACGGTCGCGCCATGTCTCGCGCACGAGGTGACGGCGGTTTGAGGTGGCATAAAGACGTACGTTCGGTGGACAGGAGGAGACGCCGCCCTCGATGGAAGATTTGACTGCTTTGAATTCGGCATCGGAGTCCTCGAAGGAAATGTCATCGAGGAAGAGGATAAATTTTCGACCGGCGTATCTGCGCAGTGTCTCCATGAGCTCAGGCAGACTGCGCAGCTGTTCCTTTGTTACCTGTACGAGGCGAAGCCCACTTTCCTCATATTCACTGATAAGTGCCTTAACCGCAGAGGATTTTCCTGTGCCGCGTGCGCCGACGAGGAGAACGTGGTTGGCGGGTTTGCCCTGTACAAAGGCACGCGTATTCTGGATGAGCTGTTCTTTCTGACGTTGGTAGCCAATGAGATTTTTCATCTCTGTGCGCTCGAAATGTGAAATGCCGTATATTTTGTTTCGCTTATCATCCCAACGGAATACTACGTATGCTGCAAGATCTCCATATCCATACCGCGCATAGAATGTAAGCAATGCTTCGGCGTAATCTCTGGCGGTCTGTGCCGCTTCAATCCACGGGAGGAGGAAGTCCTCGGTTTTATCGTATACGTTCTGTGTCGGCTCGTATGTATCCAGAAACCGTGCACCGAGGAATGTGCTGGTCGGCTGTGTCAGCAGGGGATAAATACACTCGATGTCCTTATAGAATGCCTCCCTGAGACTGCTTCCCGGGGGCAGCCCTGTCCGTTCCATTGTCTTTGAGACAAGGTTTGGCTCGTGGGTGAGCACGTGGAGGAGATAGCGTGGGAGTAGATTGCCGCTGAGTCCGAGATCCTCTGCACAGCGGATAAGGTGCGCGGTACATTCGGACTGCATCTCAGCGTCGGTTGCATCCCATTCCAGGAAACTGAGAATCGGATCATTACGCAAGGCGTGCAATACATAAAGCGTTGAAAGTTTCACATTCTGAGTCATAATACTATCCTTTCTTTAACTTGAAAGAAATTTAGGCGACATGACAAAATCGGTGCGGGAAGACATTGGGTGAACGGTCGGCAGACAGAGGTTACGCAGCTCTGTCGCACGGGCATCGAAGGAAAGCATCTGGCGTAAGATCTTACATTCGGTAGATTTTTTAGGAATCTCCGACAAAAACTCTGCTGTGCGTGTGACGATGGGAAGGGGGGACTTTTCCTTGAACACTCTCAGGAGAGAACGTCCGTATTTGTTGAAGGCAAGCGGTCGAATGTAAGCGGCACCACCGGTGTCAAAATCATATATCTGATTTTTTTTGAGATGCAGGAGCAAATGAACGATCAGACGTGCAATTTGGCTTTGAGGATATCGTTTGGTTGATACGTCAGCCAAAAAGGATCGATATTCGTTTGCCGTTTTTGCGCAGCGCATCAGACGGTTCTCAATGCCCTCATGAATGCCGTGGTACGAAGCGAGTGCTGAAGCATCGGTCACAAGCAGGAGATGGCGTAGGAGGATGAGCAATGTGTCTTCACATGGGATGCCGCCCCGGTGTGCCGTTTGGAGATCGTTCCATACTGCGGGCATGACGGTTTTCTTGAGCTCCTCCCACGGGGGATGCCTCGCTTCAAGTGCTTTTCGAATGGAGGTGGCACTTGTAATGCCCTCTTGCAGACACGTTTCTTCATGACGCGCCGCTGCTCTCTGAATGGCAATCGGTAAAATCTGCGGCGCACGTGTGCGCAGTGCACGCAGGTACTCTATGGCGAGGATGTTGTTGGGGGTGCGCAGCGTAGCTTCTGCCTGTTTACAGTCGTGTTTCAGGGCATACGTGAGCGCACCGGCATAGGAGCAGCCCTGTCTGAGATATTCGCGCAGCCGCGTCTGTACAGGAGTTGTGTCAATCCGTTCCGCGAACGCGGCGAGCAATGTGATGTCCTCTGCCTCTGTGCCAAAAGCAATGTGTGTGACGATTCCCAGTCGTGAGAGTAGGGATATGCCGCCCCGTGCAAAGTCCTGTGCACTGCGGCAGGCAAATACAAAGGGGAGTTCAAGCACAAGATCCACACCGCCTGTGACAGCGTGAGCAGCCCGTGTCCATTTGTCGAGGAGCACGGGGGCTCCCCGCTGGGTAAAGCTGCCGCTCATGATAGCAACGATGCGTATGTCGGGATATCTTTTGCGCAGCGTCTGGATTTGATAGGCGTGCCCGTGGTGGAAGGGATTATATTCGGCAATAATTCCCGCGACCTGCATATGAGTTTTCCATCTCCTGTCCTGTGCATATTTTAGCAAAAAAAAGGACGTTTGTGTAGGGCTTCGGAACAAATACAAATCCTTGTAATTTCAAGGGACGGATGCTATACTAAACGCACATTCAGCCATCCATATGGCATCTGTGGTTATCGCAATGGGGGGAATGATGGAGAAAAAACGTATTGTTGTCGCAATGAGCGGTGGTGTGGACAGTTCGCTTTCGGCGGCCTTGCTTTTGGAGCAGGGGTACGAGGTCATTGGCATGACAATGCGCCTCTCGGAGGAGACGCGTGCTGCTTCCCCGGATGCTTTGAGCAGTGTGGAAGATGCGCGGCGTGTCGCAGATGTCCTTGGAATCCGACACTATGTCATGGATTTCACTGCGATGTTTGAGGAAACCGTGATTGACTATTTTCTTTCTGAATATCAGTGTGGACGTACGCCAAATCCGTGTGTGGTATGTAACCGCCATATCAAATTCGGGAAACTTCTTCACGAGGCAGAGAGACTGGGTGCAGCCTATATTGCAACAGGACACTATGCACGCGTTGATTGCGGCGAAGATGGCATTTACCGCCTGCGCAAAGGACAGGATCCGGAGAAAGATCAATCCTATGTCCTATACAGTTTGGACCAAAACAGCCTTGCGCATGTGTGTTTTCCTCTGGGGTCATTCAGCAAACAGGAGACCCGCTCCTTGGCAGAAGCATATCATCTCCCGGTTGCGCATAAGACCGAGAGTCAGGAAATCTGCTTTATACCAAACGATGATTACAAATCCTATTTGAGACAACACCGTCCCGAGAGAGTACGTGCCGGTGATATTGTCGACGCGACAGGAAATGTACTTGGCAGACATGCGGGGGTTTCATTTTACACCATTGGTCAGCGCAAGGGGCTTGGCATCGCGGCATCGCAGCCGCTCTATGTGACGGCGCTCGATGCGCAAGAGAATCGCGTCGTCGTCGGGACATCCGATGCAGTTTACGCACAGGAACTCAGGGCAGTCGATCTAAACTGGACGATGTGGGATGCACTGAGCGAGGAACGTATTGTAAAGGCAAAGATCCGCTACGGAAAAAGAGAATCTGAGGCACGTATTGCTCCCCTTGCCGATGGTGCGCTGCAGGTACGTTTCACAGAACCGCAGCGTGCTGTGACACCGGGACAGTCCATTGTGTTTTATGAGGGCGATGTGGTGCTTGGCGGCGGGGTGATTGACAAAGTAACCGCCTGAGCTGTCCTACGGTTGATAGAGAGGAGATGATGAAATTGAGTCGCATCATGAAGGCTAAAATTCTCTGTGCCGCGCTGCTTTGCGTGGTGTTCTTGTTTGTGGGGCTTTTTTGGTATTTTCGTGTGTATACAAAGACACCGGAATATGCACTTCGCTCCATTGAATCCGCATTGGAGCATCATGACCGAGATCTCTTCCGCCGTTATGTTCGCCTGGATGCCCTTTTGGATACAGGATATGATGACTTTATGACGGGAACTATGGAGGCGGAATTTGGGCAGATGCGCGAGAATTCTGCGGCACTTGAGGACTTTTCGAAAATGCTCAAGCCGGCGTTCGTTCAGATGCTCAAAGAGGCCGTGGATACGCGCCTGACAACAGGGGAGTGGCCATCGACAGATCCGACGGAAGACGGTGCGGATGCAGAAAATATTCTCTCCCGTATCGGTGTTCGAGATTTAACATTCCGCGAGATTGCCAATCTGACACAAAACGATGAAGCACAGACGGCTGAGGCAGAGGTTGTTGTCCATCAAGAGGAAGCGAATACCGATTTTGCGTTCAAAATCCTGCTGACTCCCTCCGATGAGGGGACATGGCAGGTCGTAGCCATCCAAAATTTACAGGAATATGCCCTCGTGTTGGAGAAGGCGCGTCGCTTGCGTGTAGAAGCCTATCTGGAGGAGACTGATGCGATCTTGGCGCGTCACGAGCAAACGATCCGAACGGCGCAGCTCCGGCTCTACAGCGTATTGGGGACAGGGACTCTGGGGAGTCAGTCAACGCGCGATATGGCACGTCAAATCATGGAGCAGGAGATTCTTGCGGACTGGAAGTCGCGGCGGGAGGAACTTGCCGCTGTTTCTGTGCCGCGTAGTCTACAGAGTCTGCATCAGCTCCGGCTCAAAATTTGTGATTTGCACGCCGCCTATGCGCAGGGCTATGCAGCGTGGATGACGGACAAAAATGCCGCTACGATTCGCAATGCGGAAAGCAGTCTGCGCCAGGCAGAGGTGCTCGAAGTGGAGGCATCCTTTCTCGTACAGCGTGCCAAACGCTCATTCAAGATGGAGTGAGGAGTGAGATAATGCTCGACTCGAGCAATGATACGGTGGCAATTCTTTATGACATTGAAAATGCGCCCATCGAAATGCTTCAATATACGATTGATGAGGCGCAGCGTTATCAGCCCTGCCGCATGATTGTCGTATCGGATTGGGAGGCGCACCCGGAGCAGAAGCGCTGGGATCGCCTGATGGAGTATCCGGATCTGACCTTTCGGCAGATCAGCCGAACATTCTACGGAAAGAATTCTCTGGATTCGGCACTGTATGATTCGGCACAGATTCTCTATCAGGAGGGCGTGCGAAAGTACTTTATCATCACGACGGATTCTGATTTTGTGCGCATCGCGGAGTCCCTGAACGCCGAGGATCCATCCTACATCATTGGCGTTGGAACGAAACAGGCGAGCGAGGATCTGCGCAATGCCTATAATGAGTTTTTCGTCTACCCGCCAGAGTCAAAGGGCAACAAGAAGGGGAAGAGTCAAACAACAGAGCAGAAAGCAGAGGTGAAGACCGTGGCAAAGAAAAAGTCATCGGAGGATAAGGGGAGCAAGCAGAAACCGTCTGCAGAGCAGACGGTTTCTCCCGTAGAGCAGCAGAAGAAGAAAACGGCGAATACGACGCAGAAGAAAACGAATGTCGAGCAGATCGCCGAGGAAACGGCGAAAACGAGCGCTAAGACCAAGAAAAAGCAGGCAACGAAAACAACTCCT
>CALJPB010000246.1 GCA_937981305.1 uncultured Selenomonas sp. | reverse complement strand
TACCAAGAACACATTTAGGACATTACGCATACCGATCCGCATCGCCAGAATCCACAATGTGACTGCGTCCAGAAAAAGAAGCTGTTGCACGAAATTTTTCAGCTTCGTGCAACAGCCCCTTAGCAATATGTCAGTTCGAGAATTTTAGGAATCACTGATAAAACAACCCCTCAGATTGGCGTAGATGTTTCCGCCCGAACGAGGAGACATAGCAAAGACCATGGAGAGAATCAAAGGCGTAGTGCGGACAAAAAATGCGCTAAAGTGGCGGAATTTATCAGTGCTTCCTCTACTCGGCACTTCTCTTCTGACAATCCTGGCAGTAGCCAAAGAAATACATCTGCTGCGAAACGATACGGTAACCTGTAACAGATGAGACATTCTTATCAAGAGACGGGAGCGCGGCGATGGGCACATCCGCAACCTTGTCACAACCGAGGCAGCGGACGTGCGGATGCGCGGAGATGTCCGCATCATAGCGGAATGCCTCCTCACCCACGTTCAGCTCACGCACAATGCCAATCTCACAGAATGCATCGAGTGACTTGTAGACCGTCGCCAAACTCATCGTCGGGTAGTTCGGGCGCAGCTCCTTGTAGAGAGTCTCCGCCGTCGGATGCTCCGTCGTCGCAGCAAGTGCGGCATAGACGGCCAGACGCTGCGGTGTCACCTTCTTTTTATTCTGACGGAGAATATCCGTCACCTCGCCAAGTGTCAGCATTGTATGTTCTCGCATAATGATTCCTACTTTTCTTTCTATCGAATCTAAAGTTATTATTATTTATATATCATAATACTCTATCCGAAAACTCCTGTCAATAGTCCCTACCATCTTCCTGTAACAGAAAAAGAACCTTTCCTTTTGCGCCGCTCCGAAATCATGCTATAATGGGTAGCATTGAACAGCAGAAAGAAAGGTTTGATTTCATGCGTATCTCCGATATCCCCGCCGCCATTGCAGGTGAACTTTCCATCCGTCCGCAGCAGGTTACATCCGTTATCACGCTCCTCGACGAGGGCAATACCATCCCCTTTATTGCACGTTACCGCAAGGAGGTTACCGGATCGCTTGAGGATGAGGTACTGCGTCAGGTGGAAATCCGCCTCACCTATCTGCGCAACCTCGTCAAACGGCAGGAGGAAATCATTGCACGCATTGAGGAGCAGGGAAAGCTGACGGACGAACTGCGTACAGCAATCGAGACTGCCGAAAAACTTCAAACCCTCGAAGATCTCTATCGCCCGTACAAACAAAAGAAGCGTACACGCGCCTCCATCGCACGCGAACGCGGTCTGGAAGCTCTTGCGAACGCCATGATGCTCCAACGGGAAACGAACGGATCACCCGAAGATGTCGCCGCCCCCTTTGTCGATTCGGATAAAGATGTGCCGACCGCTGCCGAAGCACTGGCAGGTGCGCGTGACATCCTCGCCGAGACAATCATGGACGAGGCGGAGCTGCGCCGCCGAACACGTGAGAAGTTTTGGAGGAGTGCCGTCCTTGAGACGACGCTCAACGCCGAGACCGAGGATGCACAGGTCTTTCAGATGTACGACGGTTACAGTGAGCCCGTCCGCACCCTCCCCTCGCACCGCATCCTTGCCATCAATCGAGGGGAGAAGAAGGGCTGTCTCACCATCCGTATCGCCGTGGATCACGAGGAAAATATCGCATGGATTTACGAGCGGGTGCACCAACGCCCCTCTATTTTTGAAACAGAACTGCACGCAGCAATCGAGGACGGCTACAAGCGTCTTCTCGTCCCCGCACTCGAACGTGAACTTCGTACACAGCTGACAGAGAGTGCGGAGGAGAAGGCGATCACGATATTCGGGCACAACCTGCGCCAGCTTCTCCTTCAGCCGCCGCTTGCGGGACACACTGTACTCGGGCTTGACCCCGGCTATCGCACAGGATGCAAGGTAGCACTCGTCGATGCAACGGGAAGCGTCCGCGCGAGCGGCGTAATACAGGTCACAAAGAGTGATGGAGAGCGCAAGGCAGCAGCACAGAATCTGCTGAAACTCATTCATACGCACGGAGTTACCCTCATCTCGATCGGCAACGGTACGGCGTCCTATGAGACGGAGCAATTCGTCGCCGCGCTGATTCGAGACAACAATCTAAAGGATGTGCACTATCTCATTACAAACGAAGCAGGTTGTCGCCGCACTAATTCATGAGCACAACCTCACGAACGTCCATTATCTCATTACGAACGAGGCAGGTGCGTCCGTCTACTCTGCCTCACAGCTCGCAAAGGAGGAACTCCCCGACTACGATGTCACGATCCGCGGCGCAGTCTCCATTGCACGACGCGTACAGGATCCGCTTGCGGAGCTTGTAAAGATCGACCCGCAGGCGATCGGTGTCGGACAATACCAGCACGACGTCAGCCAGAAGAAGCTCAAAGAGACTCTGGATGCCACTGTGGAAGACGCAGTCAATCATGTCGGAGTCGATCTCAACACCGCCTCCCCTGCCCTACTGAACCGCATTGCGGGCATCAATGCGACGATTGCAAAGAACATCGTCGCCTACCGCAATGCCAACGGCCCGTTCCGCAGCCGAAAAGAGCTCCGCCATGTCAGCCGTCTCGGCCCCGCAACGTATACGCAGTGCGCCGGCTTCCTGCGCATCAAAGGCGGCACCGATCCCCTCGACGACACGTCGGTTCATCCCGAATCGTATGACCTGGCAAAAAAAATCATCAGCGAATACGGGTTCACCTTAAAAGACCTGAGACACGCCGATAAACTCCGGGAACTGCAAAATAAACTGCAAATGAATGCGGCGCCGAAGTTAGCCGCCGCTTTAGGCGCAGGCGAACCGACAATCCGCGATATCCTCGAAGAATTGCGCAAACCGGGCCGCGACATTCGCCGTGACCGGCCCCTGCCGCCGACACGTAAAAAGGTACTCTCACTCGCTGCACTGCAGACGGGCACCCTCGTCAGAGGGACCGTGCAAAACGTCGTC
>CALJPB010000245.1 GCA_937981305.1 uncultured Selenomonas sp. | reverse complement strand
CCTGGCGGCCTGCCAGATCACCTACATGGGGGTGATCCGCGCCTCGAACGCGGGCACGGGCACCATCCTGGAATACCTGGGACTCATCCTCATCGTCGTCACCGCGCGAAAACTCGAATACCTGAACTCCGAACTGCGCAAGCGCGGCTATTGCCCGCGCCAATGCCTGGACTTGTCCGACGCATCCCTCGCTTGAGGAAGCGCGAATCCATCCGACAAGAAAGAGATAATGCCTACATGAGCAGTACAAAGCAAAAACTATCCTTCGCCTCCGACTACATGGAGGGCGCACATCCCGAGATCCTGCGCCGCCTTTTAGAGACGAACATGGAGCAGACGGCGGGCTACGGACTGGACGCATACAGCGAGGCGGCGCGGGAGAAGATCCGCAGGGCGTGCCGCGCACCGCACGCGGAGATCCACTTTCTCTCGGGCGGCACGCAGGTCAACCGCACGGTCATCTCCGCGCTGCTGCGTCCCTATGAGGGTGTCATTGCCGCCGACACGGGGCATATCACCGTGCACGAAGCGGGCGCAATCGAGTGCGGCGGTCACAAGGTGCTCGCCCTGCCCCACGCGGACGGCAAGCTCACGCCGCGCGCCATCGAGGAGTGTCTGCGCACCTTTCACGAGGACGCAAACCACGATCACATGGTGCGCCCCGGCATGGTCTACCTCTCGCACCCGACCGAGTACGGCACGCTCTACACGATGGACGAGCTCGAGGTCATCAGCGCGATCTGCCGCACAAACCATATACCGCTCTTCCTCGACGGCGCGCGCCTCGCGTACGCCCTCGGCTGCCCCGCAAATGAGCTGACGCTACCCGCCATTGCGCGCCTGTGCGATGTGTTCTACATCGGCGGGACGAAATGCGGCGCACTCTTCGGCGAGGCGGTCGTCTTCCCGAAGCCCAATACCGTGCCGCATTTCTTCACCATCGTCAAGCAAAGCGGCGCATTGCTGGCAAAAGGACGCGTCCTCGGCATCCAGTTCGACACCCTCTTTACGGACGGACTCTACGAGCGCGGCGGCGCACACGCCACCCTTATGGCGGACCGCATCCGCGCGGCACTCACGGAGAAGGGTTATGCGCTCGCCTCCGATGCGCCCACGAATCAGATCTTCCTCGCGCTGAGTCCCGCACAGCTCGAACATCTCTCCGCACACGTCGGCATGGGCTTCTGGGAGAAGCAGGGCGATATGACCGTCATGCGCATCGCGACCAGCTGGGCGACGCAGGAGGCGGATGTGGACGCGCTGATTGCACTGCTCGGTTCTATGATAAATGTTACGGAATGACTCCGTGCGCACTCCACGCAAACGCCTCGTTACGCAAGCGGTCGCGTTCTCGTTCGCCTAAATACCTGCGGACTTCTTAAACGCGCTTCGCTTGAACGAAAGAAATCCGCAGGGGGCGAGTCGAACGCTTTTCTCCGCTTGCTCCACTAGGGTTTGCTTTGGAGCATCGCACGTCGCTGTTTCCTATTCTCCGTAACATATGAGAAAGAGCCCACACTTCAAAGGAGATGACACAATGAAAAAACGCAGGAAACTGCGCAGTATGATCGCAGCAATGACGTCGGCGTTCCTCCTACTCGCTCTGCCCATCGCCCGGGCGGCAGGAGCGGGCAGCAGCGCAGCGCAGATACAGACACCGCAGGGCACGCCCACCGCACAGCAGAGGGCAGCCTCCGCAGCAGTGCAGCCCAACCGCGTCCCCGCGCCCGAGATAAGCGCCGCTCCCGTGCGCGCGTCCGCCCCCTTTGCCATTGTCCGCGCAGGGAAAAAATGGGGCGCACTCACGCCTGCCGGCACGCTCGCGATCCAGGCGGAGTACGATGAGATCGTCCCCTACGCCGA
>CALJPB010000244.1 GCA_937981305.1 uncultured Selenomonas sp. | reverse complement strand
TCGCGCCGCCCGCCCGGGGGCGCGAGGTCGCGGCGGCGGGCGAGCGCCCACGCGCACGCCGCGACGAGCAGGCCCGCACTCGCCCACGCGGCGGCGGACGAGCGGATCATTGTCTCGACGGCGGGTGCGCCCGCTGTTGCGGCGGTAGCCGCAGCGCATCATGCGGATCTCTACAATATCGTGTGGCAGGATGATTTCTCCGTGGCAAGGAATGAGGCGCTGCGCCATGCGACGGGGGACTATGTGATATTCCTTGATGCGGACGAGTATTTCTTCCATCCGGAGGAGGTGCGGGCGGGCATTGCGGACACGCTGCGAAAGGAACCTGATGCGGATGTCCTGATGATTCTGCTTTGCAGTTTTCTGTCGGCCGAGGATCGGACGGATGCCGTCTATGAGCGCAGCCCGCGGATCTTTCGGCGGGTCGGGATGCACTATGCGGGCACGATTCATGAGCAGATCGTTCGGGATGACGGGAAGGAGCGCGTTCTCGCCTATGCGGATGCGCGTCTCGACGCAGGGCATACGGGCTATCGCAAGGAGCGCGGGCCGGAGAAGATTCGCCGCAACATTGCCCTGTTGGAACGCGATGCAGAGCTGCACGGCAGGACGCCAAGCCATGCCTTCTACCTTGCGGACTGCTATTTTGGGAAAAAGGACTATGCGCGTGCCCTTGCGCTCTCGAAGGAGGCTCTGTACAGCGATCATCGCTTCATCGGGAATGAGAGCAGGATCTATCATCAGATGATCGAGTCCATGCGTGCGCTCCGCTATCCCGATGAGGAGATGCTGACACTTGCGGAGGAGGCGCTTGCGCGGTTTCCGCATCTGCCCGATTTCCATGCACAGCGCGGGATGATTCTCTGCGGGCTTGGGCGTTATGCGGAGGCGGCGGAGAACCTTGCGGCGGCGTTGGATCGCTATGCGGCGGGCGGAGCGCGCGGTGCGGACGCCTCGTTTTTCAACGATGCGGTTGCAGGGTGCGTTGCGGCGCGTCTTGCGCAGATCCACGAACACATGAATATACAGGCGGAATCGCGGGCGCAGTCCTGCGGAGGGGAGAGGGATACGGTGCGGGACGATGGGCTTCGGATTACGGCGTGCTATATTGTCCGCGATGATGCGGAACATCTGAGGAAGTCCATGGAGAGTCTGTGCGATGCGGTGGATGAACGGATTGTCGTTGATACGGGCTCGGCGGACGGCTCGGCGGCGGTGGCGGCGTCCATGGGGGCGGCGGTTTATCACGTCCCATGGCAGGACGACTTTGCCGCCGCACGCAATGCGGCACTCGCCCGTGTCACGGGGGATTGGGTCGTATTTGTCGATGCGGATGAATACTTCTCGGCAGAGACGCGTGCGCATCTGCGTGCGGTCATTGCCGAGGCGGACGCGGAGGCGGCGGATGTGCTGCTCCTCCCGTGGCACAACATCGATGAGGAGACGGGCGCGGTGCTGCTCGATTCGTATGCGCCGCGCATCTTTCGGGGGCAGAGGGGGCTGCGCTATGTGGGGCGGATTCACGAGGAGCTGCGGACGGCGGACGGAGCTGTGCCGTCCAGTTGCATGGTCGATCCGGCACTTTTGACGCTCGTGCATACGGGCTACTCAAAGGCGCTGACCCGTGCCAAGGGGGAGCGCAACCTGCGGTTTCTGTTGGCGGAGATGGATTCCACGGATGCGCCCGAACGCTGCTGGCGGTATCTTGCGGAGACGTATGACAATCTCGGCGATGCGGCGATGGCGGAGCGTTATGCGCTCCTCGATGTCGGCCGCGGACGGCAGCCGGTCGTCTATGCGAGCTGTTCGTACCGCATTCTGCTGCGTCTTTACGCAGCGCATCCCGCACTGCGGGACAAGCGTCTCTCACTTGCGCGGCAGGCGGCGGAGGCGTTTCCCGAGCTGCCCGAGATGCACGCGGAATATGCGGAGGCGCTTGCCGCCTGCCATCGGTATGGGGAGGCTTGCACGGCGGCGGAGCGTGCCATGGCGGCAGGCGCACAGACGGGGTTGGAGCCGTCCTCGTTTTCCGAGGAGATGCGTGCGCAGCTGCGCGGGCGCACAGAACTCTGGCAGCGGATCGCGGCGCGGGCGGCGGCTCTGCGGATCACGGCGGCGGTCTTTGTGCGCGATGATCGGCGGGATCTGGGGACATGGCTGGACAATGCCGCCTCCTATGCCGACGAGCGCGTTGTCGTCGATACGGGATCGCGGGACGGCTCGCGGGAACTGGCGGAGGCGGCAGGGGCGCGGGTGTCGGATTTCGCGTGGCGGGATGATTTCGCCGCCGCCCGCAATGCCGCGCTTGCCATCGCGACGGGCGACTGGGCGGTGGTTCCGGATGCGGATGAGTCCTTTTTCGATCCGACGGAGGTGCGCGGCTATCTGGCGATGGTGGATGTGACGATGCCCCATGTGGATGCGGTGTTGCTGCCGATTGTCCACATCGACGAGGATGCGGACGGCAGGGAACTGGGGCGTGCGCCGCACATCCGCCTCCTGCGCATGGGGCGAGGTCTGTTCTACACGGGGCGGGTGCATGAGGCGCTGCGGAAGGAGGGCGGGGTGCCGACGGTCTCTCATGAGCCGGTCGCGCTCCCGATCCGCCATGTCGGCTATTCGGCGGGGCGCATCCGCGCCAAGCACGAGCGCAATCTCGCGCTGATGGAGCGGCATCTTGCAGAGGAGGGGCTGCAGCCGGGGGACTGCCGCTATCTCGCGGATACCTATTACGGGCTTGGGAAATATGCTGCGGCTCTCGTCTATGCGCGTGCGGCACTGGAGGAATCGGTCGCGTCCATCGGCGGGCAGAGCCATCTCCATCACCTGCTGCTCGACGCGATGGAGAAGGAGCGTGTGCCGCTTGCGGTGCAGGTTGCGGCGGCGCAGACGGCGTGCCGTGCGTTTCCCGCGCTCCCTGATTTCCACGGTCGTCTCGGTCTGCTGCTGGCGGCGGCAGGGGAGGAGGCGGATGCGCTTGCATCGCTGACGCGTGCGGTCACGCTGTCGGAACGCCCTGCCGATACGGGCGGGGAGGCGAGTGACTTCGCCGCATGGGAAGGCGAGGTACAGGCGGCGCGGGCGCGGCTGCTGTTGGCGGCGGGCGACAGGTCTGCGGCGGAGGCGGCGTGTGCGCGCGCCCTCGCCTCCGATACGGCGCGGGAGGAGGCGCTCGATGTCTACGCGGAGCTGCACGCGGCGGACGCTCCTGCACAGCTGCTCGATGCACTCTGCGAGCACTGCGGCACGGATGCGGCGGCACTCTCCTACCTTGCGCGGTTTGCGGACAGCTATGGCAGATGTGCGCTGGCGGACCAGGTGCGTGCCGTATGTTCCCGCATGACGGGAGCGACGATCCCCGCGCCCGGGATTTATGCGCGTCTGCGGGATGTGCCGCTGATCGAGGCGGGGCGGCTGCTCGTGGCGGAAATGGCGGGTCATGTGCGTGCGATGCCCGAAGTCCTACTGTGTCTGGAACGAACGCACGATACAGGGGGCATGGCACTCTATCATCGTCTGCGCGGTCTGCTCCCAAAGAGTATGCGCGATTTCTGGCGGCACTGGGACGAGCCGGATGCGGTGGAGCTTCCTCACACGCGTGAGGGATATGATCTCGTGCGCGAGGCATTTATCCATTATGCAGACGCGGTGCAGACGGAGCGGTTTCTGCGTGCGGCAGCGGGCTACGGTGCGGCGGTCGTGCGTGCGGCGGCGGCGGAGTTTGCGGCGGCGGAGCGTAGCGAGGGGATGCTCCGCGCGTGGGCGCTTGTCATGGAGATGGAGGGGGAGAGCGCGGAGGGGCTTTCTGCGATGGCACTTGCCTCCCTGCGCCTCGGGGCGCGGACGGAGGCAGAGGAGTACCTCGAACGGGCGCTTGCCCTCGACGGGGCGCACCGCAGATCAAGGGAACTGATGGAGCTGATACGATGAAGATTTCGGCGTGTGTCATCACGAAGAATGAGGCGGAAAATCTGCCGCGCTGGCTCGCCTCCATGCGCGTCTTTGCCGATGAGATGATCGTGGTCGATACGGGCTCGACGGATGCGACGGTGGAGATCGCGCGTGCGGGCGGAGCGCAGGTATTTCACTTCGACTGGATCAACGATTTTGCGGCGGCGAAGAATTTTGCGCTCGATCGGGCGTCGGGGGACTGGGTGGTCTTTCCCGATGCGGATGAATACTTTACGGAGGAGTCCGCGCCGCACGTTCGCCCTCTGATCGAGGAGTACGCCGGACGACCGACGTTCGACGGATTTATCGTTCACCTCGTCAACATCGACATGGATACAGGGGCGCTGCTCGGAACGACGGCAGAGGTGCAGCGCATCTTCCGCCGCGCACCGCACATCCGCTTTGTGGGTAGCATCCACGAGCATCTGGAAAATCTGAGCGGCGATGATGGGCGTGAGATGGTGTCGGCAAGGGGCCTGACGCTTTATCATACGGGATACTCGCCGCGCATCATCAAGGAGAAGTCTCAGCGTGATCTGGATCTCTTACTGGCGCGGCGTGCGCGCGGAGAGCACCAAAAGCTCGATGAATATCATCTGATGGATTGTTACTATACGCTTGAGGACTATCCGCAGGCGGCGCACTATGCGCAGCTCGCGCGGGAGTGCAGCGACCAACCGGTCGGCTCAGCATCTCGTCCGCACGCAGTTCTTATCCAGTCGCTCATCCTGATGAAGGCGGCAGATGCGATGATCCGTGCGGCATACGAGGAGGCGCGGCGTGCGTTCCCGGAGAAGGCGGACTTCCCACTGATCTACGGGATCTATGCGTGGGATGTGGGGTATTTCACGACTGCGTGCAGTGCGTTTCACGCGGGGCTGCGTCTCCATGAGGAATACTATCGCGAGGGGGACTTCTCGGGGCTTCTCGCCCCGACCGCCTATGTGTATCTCGGTGTGGCGGCGGCTCTGCGTGGGGAGACAGAGGAGGCCCTGCACCTGTATGGATGTGCCCTGTCTCTTGATCCCCGTTCGACCATGGCTCTCCGCCGTCTCATCCGTCTGCTGCACGATCTCCATGCGGACGAGGCGACGGTGGTAGAGACGCTGAATGGGATCTTTGACCCGAAGGCGGATGCGGCACTTCTTGCCGTCATGCTCGCGGAGGAGTTTCCGCGTGCGAGCCTTTACTATGAACGCAGGAGCACGCGGAAGTTCGCGCTGCGGCAGCGGTTTCTCCTGGCGGGGGATGCGGCGGCGGCGGCGGCATCCCTCGTCGAGGACATGGAGCGTGCGGCGGCACTGGCGGCGGCGCGGATGGCGGACTTTGCCCCAGAGAGCCAAGGGGCGCTCGCGCTCCTTTTGCCGGATGCGTGCAGGGAGCTCTCCGCCGCGCCCGAGGCACAGCGGATGCGGCGACGCATCGGACGTCTGGCGGAGTCACCCGAGGCGTGGGTGTCTGCGCCCCTGTCCGCTAAAGCGTGCGCGGATAAATGACGATATTTGTTATAAAGCTGTAAAACAGGGGCGACGATATGAAGAATAAAAGGACAAGGGTGCGGGCAGCCCGTGCCGTGGCGTACAGGCGCAGAAAGATCCGTCTGGGCTATCTCTCCGCAGACTTCGGTGGGGGGCGTACGCGCGATCTTTTGCCGATGTTTTTCTCCGCCTATAACGCACAGCGGTTCGAGGTTTATGCCTATCATACGGGGACGGGCGGCGATACCGAAATCTTTTCGAAGGAGGTGTCGCTGCGTGAACTCGGGACGCTCTCTGCACAGGCGGCGGCGGAGGCGATCCGGCGGGACGGCATCGATCTCCTCGTCGATCTCTCGCTCCGCGCACCGGATGCGGCGGCACGCGCCATCATGGCACTGCGCCCCGCTCCGCACATCGTCTCGCTTGCTGCGGGCTGTCCCGCAGAGCTCGCGGCACAGCTCCCGACCGTTGCGGGGGAGCAGGTTCTTGCACGCTGCTGTACCCCGCTTGTGCACGTACACCGCTATACCTATCGTGCGCCGCTGCGCGATGCGGGCGTTCCTGCCGTCGGAGTCGCGGGTGCTTGTTCCGCAGAGGGAAGGGACGTGCTCATCGGGGTTCTCACCGATGTTCTGCCGCGCCTGCCCGCCGTCCGTCTGCTGCTTCCTGCGGCGGTCGCGGCAGTACTCGCGGAGGATGGGATTGCACGTCTCGCGGCGACGGGGACGGCGGCATCTGTGCTTGAGATCGTGGAGGAGCTGCCCTATGCGGAGCTTGATCTTGTGCTCGGGATGGATGTCGATTTCATGGATGTCTGCCGTGCGGCAGATTATGGCGTGCCGCTTTTGACGGCTGCGCCCTTTGTATATGACCATGCCTCTGCCTATGTCCTGACGCAGTTGGGCTGCCCCCCCGTGCGTACCGTGCAGGAACTGGCGAGAGCGGTCTGCCGCCTGCTTGCAGATCCTGCGGCGCTGTCGGAGCTGCATGGCTGTCTGCATTGGCGGCTTTCCGATCTGTTCGATGCGCGCACCGTTCTGTTTGCCGTCGAACGCGCCTATGACCGACTCCTCTTGCGGGGGGACGGGCGGACGGCACAGGAGCTGGCGGCGCAGATCACACACGCGGAAGCGGCGCGGGACTGGACGGCGCTGCTCTCTGCGGCACACGTTCTGGACGGCATGGAATGCCTCGCGCCGGAGCAGCGCATGAGTCTCGCGTGGGCGTATTTCTTTCTGGGGGAGAGGACGTATGCGGCGCGCTGGGCGCTCCTGGCGGAGGGGGTCTCACGTGACCGTGAGGCGGCGCGTCTCTATCTGTCGGTGCTCCGTACGGAGCCGTTTGGAACGCCGCAGGAGATCTTTGCGCGGGCACAGCACGGGCTGGCGCTCATCGCCGAGGGGCTGCCTGCCGTTCCCGAGGTGCGCGACGCGCTGATCAAGGTGTGTGCGGAGTATGGGGAACTCGTCGTGGGAGGGGAGACAACATCGGAGTATGCGCGGCTGTTTGCCGATGCGGCGGACAGCGACGATCAGCGCCGCTATTACTACGGGATCAGCCTGTTTCAGTTGAACGGGGCCGATCTTCCGGCGGCGGAGGTCTATCGGCGCAGCTGCGGATACGGGGAGCTCTTTGCCGATGTGCCGCGCTATTCCCATCGCGGGCGGCGGATCAAGGACAAGATTCGCATCGGCTACATCTCCGGGGATTTCCGCGAGCACGTCATGCAGTATTTCATCTGGCCGTTTTTGGCAGGATTTGATCGGGCGCGGTTCGAGGTCTATGTCTACAGCCTCGGCAAGGAGGATCAGTACACGGCGTTCTTTCGGACGCTGGTCACGGCATGGCGGGATCTCCATCCGCAGCAGTGCGATATGGAGGCGATCGCGCGGGAGATCTACACCGACGAGGTGGATATTCTCTTTGATCTCGCGGGGCATACGGCGAATTCCGGGCTTGCTGCGCTTGCGTGGAAGCCAGCACCCGTCCAGATCTCGGGGTTGGGCTACATGGCGACGACGGGGCTGCCGGCGGTGGACTACTTTGTGACGGATCATTTCTGCGACCCCGCGGGCAACGAGCAATTTTATGTGGAAAAACTGCTGCGCCTCACGAGTCAGTTCTGCTATAATGGTTATACGCATCTGCCCGCCGCACAGGGAACGCCCGCGCGCAGACGGGGTTATGTCGTGTTTGCGACGTTCAATCAGTATGTGAAGCTGCAGGATACGATGCTGTCGGCATGGCGGGAAATATTGGAGCGCGTGCCGCAGTCCCGTCTGCTGCTGAAAAACAGTTCGATGGGAAAGTCTGGCTGTGCCATGGAGCTGTGGGAACGGATGCGGCGGCTGGGCTTTGATATGAGCCGCGTCATGTTCGAGGAGCCGACGAAAGACTATATGCTCCGCTATCTGGATGTGGACATCGCGCTCGATACCTTTCCGTGGCCGGGGGGCGGGACGACCTGCGATGCGCTCTACATGGGCGTACCCGTCGTTTCCTACTATACGGAGCGTCACAGTACGCGCTTTACCTACAGTCTGCTCGCAAACATCGGGCTTGCCGAGCTTGCCTCGGAGCGGATGGAGGACTATGTGGAGACGGCGGTGGCGCTTGCGGGCAATCTTGACCTGTTGGATGCGCTGCACAGGGAGCTGCGGGATCGGATGCGGGCATCGCCCGTCATGGATCAGGAGCACTATATCCGCGAGATGGAGGCGGCGTATCAGATGATATGGGAGAACTATCTCAATGAAGAAGCGTAGAGAGAGCCGCACGGAGCGCACGCGCAGAAAGCGTACACGGCGGGAAGAAAAACGCAAGGCGAAAGGATCAAGGAACATGGCAGAGAAGACGACGGAAGCGGCGGCAAAGATCCGCGCACAGATGGAGAAGAAGGCGTATGCGGAGGTCATCAATACCTTTGCCGATATGCTCGCGCAGGGAAATCCGCCCATGGAATGCTTTGCCGATGTGGCGCGTGCCTACTTCGAGCTGGGCGACTATACGCGTGCGGCGAGCTGGGTGACGAATACGCTCACGCGCGAGCCGGACAATGTGGATGTGCGTATCCTGCTCGCGCAAATCTGCCGCCGCGAGTTGCGGTCGGAGGATGCGCTGCGTCTCTGTGAGAGTATCCTGCGCGTGTACAAGCGGACGCTCTCGTACGAGCAGCGTACGGAGATCGGTCGGGTCGCAGGGGATGCGGCACGCATGGATGCTGTGCATATGCGCACAGCATATCCGCAGCTGGCCGCTCTGCTGGGGATTGCCGAGGTATCGGAGCTGTCCATGACGACAGCCGAAACTCCCGCTGTACCCACCGTGCCGCCCGCCGTATCCGACGCGCCTGCGGAAGCCCCCGCACGGGCGGAGGTGTCCGCGCCGCAGCAGACAGAGTTGTCCTTTGCCGCAGCACAGAAGCAGGCGGAGGAGATCCTGTCACAGGACATTCGCCCCTCTGAAAAGGTGGAGGTGCTGAACAGCTTCGCGGGAGCTGCGTATGCGGCGGGCGATCATGCGGGTGCAAAGACGCTCCTCATGGCGGCGCTGCGGCTCGATTCGGGAGATGATATGACCCTGCGGAACATGGCGCTCCTGCTGCACGATATGGGAGAAAAGGATAAGGCTCTGCAGGTGGCGGCGAAGATGCGGCGGGTGGACTTCCTGCTGCTGCGCACGCTGAAGGCATGAGTGCGTTCACGATCATCCTCGCGGCGGACAGGAGGGGCAGAGAACCGAGGCACTCGTTCGCGCCGGTATGGAGTGGTGTCGTCTCATCGAGGAGTATTGGCAGATGCTCCACTGAGGCTGCTCCAGGAATCCGGTCTCCTCACGCTGAGTTGGTGTGTGCAGACAGGAGATTCGTCTATCGCGAGATGTTTGCACGGCGCGAGGAGCTTGAGCGCGCGCGCCTCCGACGGGTAGAAAACATTTTCCCGCAGGGCTGACAAATGTTTTCCGCTCGTTTGGGAATCACCCATTGACAGCAATTCATACGGCTCTTATAATAAAAGACAGCATATATGCAAAACTGGAGAAAGTCTGTTTGTAAGCATACTTCTCTGCTGTGAAAGGAGAGCCGACAATGACCGGTAAAGTGAAATGGTTCAGCGCGGATAAGGGCTATGGATTCATCTCCCGTGCGGACGGCGACGACGTATTCGTCCATTTTTCCTCGATCCAGGGGGAGGGCTACAAGACCCTCAGCGAAGGACAGGAAGTCGAATTCGACATCGTCGAGGGCGCACGCGGCCCGCAGGCGGACAACGTGGTCAAAAAGGAATAACCGCAAAGAGTTGAAAAGCCCGGCTTACACAGCGGGCTTTTTCATTTGCGTAAAATACAAAAATGAAAAATCAGAATTTAAGGAAATGACTATTCTTTTGCAGGTTTTTTTCGGTTCGTGTCGAAATAGATAGGCAAAGGGGGAGCGGAGAGAATGACGCTCCCGTGCATAGAAAGGGGCTGTGTTTCATGGCTGCATTCACGATTCGGGGAAAGAATGTCGAGGTTACACCGGCACTGCGCGACTATGTGGAAAAGAGAGTCGGCAAGATCACGAAGTATTTTGAAAACGTCGGGGACATCTCGGTGCTGCTCTCGGTGGAGGGAAAACGGCACAAGGTCGAGGTGACTGCACCGATTGTGCGCGGTGTACTGCTGCGCGGTGAGGAGCGTTCCGAGGATATGTACAGCTCCATTGATCTTGTTATCGAGAAGCTGGAACGCCAGATCCGCAAGCAGAAGACGAAGCTCGAGCGTCGTTTCCGTCACGGCGGGTTCAAGGCAGAGGCGGTCGAGACCTTTGCACAGCCCGTGCCGGAGGAGGAAGATGTATTCCCCGTCGTCAAGACGAAACGGTTCAGCCTGCAGCCGATGGATGTGCAGGAGGCGATCATGCAGATGAATCTGCTGAACCACCATTTCTTTGTGTTCCGTAATGCGGAGACGGAGGAGGTCAACGTGGTTTACGGTCGAAACGATGGAAGGTATGCTCTGATCGAGGTCGAAGAGGGCTGATTGAGGAGATTGGGGGACGGTTGCGCCGGGGAGCGCAGCCGTCCTCTTTTTGTCCCCGTTTCCGTTCATTTTGTGTTATGATAGGGGTCGGTAACATTTGCGTATGGAATCGGGGAAAATCATGAGAAAAATCTATCTTATTCATCAATGGGTGAGCCTTGTCTGCGCACTCTTTTTGCTGCTGCTGACGCTGACGGGGCTGCCGCTGCTCTTTCGCGGGGAGATCAACGCGTGGAACACGCTGAATCTGCCGCCGCGCGGGGAGCCTATGGCTCTGCGTGAGATCTGGGCGGGTCTGCCGCAGGGGACAGAAGCCGTGATGCAGGCGTTCCCGACAAAGGAGATTCTGGCGGTCACACCGGATGGAGAGGACGGGACACTCTACTTTCTCGTCAAGGATCGCGGCGGAAAGGCCGGGCGCTCCCATATGCGCATGGGCGGAGAGCAGATCATGTACGAGGTGCGCACGGGTACGGTATTCAACCGACAGGAGCGTGTCTACCGTTCCGAGGCGGTGCAGGAGTTCATGCACACAATGCACATTCTGCACGTCCGTCTGGGGTTGGAGGAGGGCGGCCGTGACTTTCTCGCCACGATGTGCGTGCTCTCTGTACTCTCCATCGTGAGCGGTGTCTACCTCTATCTGCCGATGATGAAAACGCTCGCCTTCGGCACACGGCGGAGACGGAGCAGTCGACTGTTCTGGTCGGACTGGCACAAGCTCACGTCGGTCTTTGCGGGGACGTGGGCAGTCCTCATGTGCGTGAGCGGTGTCTTTATCGTCCTTTACTCCGTCGGTATGCGCGACTACCAGCGCACGGCGCAGGAGCTTGCGGCAGAGCATTTTGCAGCAGAGGCGCAGCGTGCGGAGCGGATTCTGCCCGAGGATGCCCTTGTGCGGATAGAGGAGGCGTTTCCCGCAAAGGATGTCATTTCCATGCGGCTGCCCACGGCACATCAGGATTTCTATCAGTTTCAGATTGCAGAGCCGACGGTACGTGCGACGGATTTTGCACTGGGGACGCAGGTCTATCTTGCAGCGGGCGGCGGAGAGCCGTTCTCTGTGCCCGTGCCCGCATGGCTGACGATGGCGCCGTTCTTTTTGAATCTGCATATCCACAACCATGAGCTGACGGCGGAAAAAGTATTCTGGGCACTGCTCATCCTCATGACGGCGGCGATGATCGTCACGGGAATTGTACTCTGGCTGACGCGCTGGCAGAGTCGCATCTCCAAAGCTGTGGAGGCTGCGGCGAAGAGACGGACCAATGCTGCATGGGAGGAGCTCGTACGTATCGCTGTGCTCACCTTGATCGTATTGATTGCACCGATGTATGGCAGTCTCGGGGATGGGGTTGCTCTCGCCGTCAGTGCCTATCTCGTCTATTACTTTGTTCGTGCAGTGCGTGGCTGAGGGGAAAGGGGAACATTCTTGAAATTTACGGGACTGACATCGGCGGAGGCGGAGGCGTCGCGTCTGAAATATGGTGCGAACACGATTCCGGAGCCTGCGTGGACGACGTTCGGGCAGGCGTTCATGGAGACGTTTCGCGATCCGATGATCCGCATCCTGCTCGCCATGGTCGCGCTCATGATTGCCATGTACTTTGCAGGACACGCGGAGATCTACGAGCCGGTGGGGACGATCGTGACCGTCATCATCGTTGCGACGGTCACGGCGCGGACGAATGTCGCGAGCGATACGGAGTACCGTGCTCTGCGTGCGCGTACGGCAAAGGACACGGCGAAGGTCTGCCGCGACGGCGGGCTGGTCGTTCTGCCCGTGGATGAAATCGTGGTCGGCGATCATGTCATCTTGCAGGGCGGCAACAAGATTCCTGCGGACGGAATGCTGATCGCGGGAGAACTCCGCGTGAACAATACGGCACTCAACGGGGAGACGGAGGAGTGTCCGAAGACACCCGCCGACAGCCATTATGTATTTCCCACCGAGATCTCGGGCGAGACCTTCGTGGACGATGCGACCATCTTTCGCGGGAGCGTGGTCTTTGACGGCGAGGGCGTGATGGAGGTGCGCCGCGTCGGCGTGCAGACAATGATGGGGCGGATGGCGGCGGAGATGCAGGCGCGTGAGCCGGCATCCCCCTTGCAGGTGAAGCTCGCGAAGCTCGCCGACCAGATCTCGGCGTTCGGCTATCTCTCGGGGCTTGTCATCATCTCTCTCTACATGATGTTCTTTGCCCTCGGTGCAGGCGGGTTGGAGGCGTATGTAGCCCTTGGGTGGAGTCATATTCTCGTGGATCTGATTCAGGCGGTCTCGCTCGCGATCCTCATCATCGTCTGCGCCGTGCCCGAGGGGCTGCCGCTCATGATCTCGCTCGTGCTCATGCAGAACACGAGCCGCATGCTCGCGCGCGGCGTTCTCGTGCGGCGTGCAGTCGGCATCGAGACGGCGGGCTCGCTGAACCTCCTCTTCAGTGACAAGACGGGCACGATCACGGGCGGACAGCTTGAGGTGGTGGACTTCTTTACGGCGGATGGCACGGTTCTCGGCACGCTCACGGAGCATCCTGTGCTCCACGAAAAGCTGAAGCTTGCCATCGGCATGAACTCCGCCGCCATGTATGACGAGGCGGGCGCGGTGGTCGGCGGAAATCCGACCGATCAGGCGGTCATGCGCTTCCTTGGTGCAGAAACATACCGTGCGATGCAGACCAATGAGAACTATCGCGTGGGGCATCGGCAGACATTCAACTCCACCAACAAATTCAGTCAGGCGGAGCTGCCTGCATACGACATGGTCGTCTACAAGGGGGCTCCCGAGGCGCTGCTGGCACGGGCGAAATACGCGCTCCATGCGGACGGCACTGTTGTCCCGTTCGATGCGGCAGTGCTGAACGAAAGGATCAAGGCCTATGCGGAGCGGGCGATGCGCGTCTTGGCGTTCGGGTATTCGGAGCAGTCCTTTCAAAAGAATGCAATCAATACGGATGTGGTTCTCATCGGGCTTGCTGCGATTCGTGACGATGTGCGCCCCGAGGCACGCGAGGCGATTGCGGAGGTGCAGGCGGCGGGCGTACAGGTCGTCATGGTCACGGGCGACCGCCGCGAGACCGCTGTCGCGATTGCCCGCGATGCGGGGCTGCTGCGTGCGGACGGTGATCTTGTTCTGACGAGCAGCGACCTCGCACAGATGCGGGATGAGGAGGTACAACGCGTCCTGCCGCAGCTGCGCGTCATTGCGCGTGCCCTGCCGACGGACAAGTCGCGCATCGTGCGTCTCTCGCAGAAGATGAACCTCGTCGTCGGCATGACGGGCGACGGCGTGAACGACTCGCCCGCCCTGCGCCGCGCCGATGTCGGCTTTGCGATGGGCAGCGGCACGGAGGCGGCGCGGGATGCGGGGGACATCGTCATCCTCGATGACAATTTCCGCTCCATCAAGGACGCGATTCTCTACGGGCGCACGATCTACAACAACATCCTGAAGTTCTGCCGCTTCCAGCTCGTTATCAACATCGCGGCGGTGGTCGTGAGTGCCATTGCGCCGTTCTTCGGCATCATCGAGCCGCTGCGCGTGACGCATCTCCTCTTTATCAACCTCGTCATGGACAGCCTCGGTGCGATCATGCTCGGCAACGAACCGGCGCACGAGAGCTATATGCGCGAGAAGCCGCGCTGCCGCGACGCGGGGCTCATCAGCCCCGCGATGAGCGTGCAGATTGTCTGCATGGGGACGTGGCTCGTCCTCCTCAGCTTCTTCTTTCTCACCGATGCACGCATTGCCGCGTGTTTCGATGGAAAGGCGGAGCACTATACGGCGTACTTCCTGCTCTTCGTCCTCGCCTCGCTCATGAACGGCTTCAACGTGCGCTCCACGGGCTTCGGCATCTTCCGCGGGCTCGGCGAGAACATCGGCTTTGTCAAGATATGGGCGATGATTGTGCTCATCATGGCGGCAATCATCAATGCGCCCTACATCCCGCACGATGTCGGCGCATGGATCGGGGGGATGTTCAGCACAACGCCGATTCACGCGGGCGGCTGGGGGCTCGTGTTCCTCCTTGCCGCGACCATGATTCCTGCGGATCTGCTGAGAAAGGCAGTGTGGAAGGGCTTTGTGCGGGCGATAGGATGAATGACATCACTGCTCCATTATAATATCGAATCCAATCACGCAAAATCCGGCACGTATTGCGCCCCCACCGCCTCCGCACCCTGCACATAGACGCGCTCCATCCCGAGCTCACGTGCCGCCGCGACCACGCTCTCATACT
>CALJPB010000243.1 GCA_937981305.1 uncultured Selenomonas sp. | reverse complement strand
CTAGAATGAAGATGGTATCAATCCAAAAAGGGGGGGACGTTCACCATGAATATTACGATTGGAAGCGACCATGGCGCGGTAGAACTCAAGGATGAGGTCAAGATGGTTCTTCACGAATTCAGCGATGTGAAGGTGAAGGATGTCGGTACGTTCGGCAAGGAGGCTGTCGACTATCCGGATATTGCGGAGAAGGTCTGTGCCGATGTCGTTTCCGGAAAGGCGGATCGCGGCATTGTCCTCTGCGGCACAGGACTCGGCATCTCGATTGCAGCAAACAAGATTGACGGCATTCGCGCCGCACTCTGCGGCGATGTCTACACGGCGATCATGTCGCGTAAGCACAACGATGCAAATGTGCTTGCGATGGGGGGGCGCGTCACGGGCTTTGGCCCTGCGGGCGAGATTGTGCGCGCGTGGATTCGCACGGAGTTCGAGGGCGGGCGTCATGCACGCCGCGTCGAAAAGATCATGGCACTGCAGGATAAGAAAACGGATTAAGGAGAGTTTTTATGAGCATTATGGATTCGCTGAGCAAGGTGGACCCGCAGGTATGCAAGGCAGTTGAGGAGGAGCTCAACCGCCAGCGCACAAAGTTGGAACTCATCGCCTCGGAGAACATTGTGAGCCGCGCGGTTATGGAGGCGCAGGGCAGTGTTCTCACGAACAAGTACGCGGAGGGGTATCCCGGTAAGCGTTACTACGGCGGCTGTGAATACGTCGATGTAGCGGAACAGCTCGCGATCGACCGCGCGAAGGAGCTCTTCGGAGCAAACTGGGCGAATGTGCAGCCGCACTCGGGCGCACAGGCGAATATGGCGGTGTTCTTTGCTCTCCTTCAGCCGGGCGACACGATCCTCGGCATGAATCTGACGGATGGCGGACATCTGACACACGGCAGCCCCGTCAACATCTCGGGGATGTATTACAAGGTCATCCCCTATGGCGTGGACAAGGAGACGGAGCGCATTGACTACGATGCGCTGGAGGTGCTCGCGAAGGAGCACAAGCCGAAGATGATTATTGCAGGTGCGTCTGCGTATGCGCGCATCATCGACTTTGAGCGCATTGGTGCAATCGCAAAGGAAGTCGGCGCGATCTTTATGGTGGATATGGCGCACATCGCAGGGCTCGTTGCCGCAGGACAGCACCCGAGCCCCGTCCCTTATGCGGATGTCGTGACATCGACGACGCATAAGACGCTGCGCGGTCCGCGCGGCGGCCTCATCCTCGGACGCGACGAGGAGCTGGGGAAAAAGATCAACAAGGCGGTCTTCCCCGGCATTCAGGGGGGACCCCTCATGCACGTCATTGCGGCAAAGGCGGTCGCACTC
>CALJPB010000242.1 GCA_937981305.1 uncultured Selenomonas sp. | reverse complement strand
ACAGAATCCCATGCTGCTATTATCACTTCCCAAGCATGACCTATCCGAACTTATCGTCTCCGACAAGATGATGGAAAAGATTCACCGCATTCTAAACGAGTATCGCAACCGCAATAAACTTCATTCCTACGGATTGATGAACCGTCGTAAAATCCTGATTGAGGGGCAGCCCGGGACAGGAAAGACCTTCACAGCTTCGGTTATTGCCTCGGAACTATCTCTCCCGCTCTATACCGTGCAAATGGATAAGCTTGTCACCAAGTTTATGGGAGAAACCAGCGCAAAACTACGTCAAATATTCGACAGCATCAACACACTCACCGGAGTGTACTTTTTTGATGAGTTTGATGCCATTGGAGCGGATCGCAGTCTCGACAATGAGGTCGGCGAAATGCGTCGCATTCTGAACTCCTTCCTCCAATTCATCGATCAGGACACATCCGACAGCATCATCATTGCGGCAACGAACAACCAAAAGCTGCTAGATCAGGCTCTGTTCCGCCGCTTCGACGATGTACTGCACTACACACTTCCATCCGAAAACGAAATCCGTCGCCTGCTGAAATGCAAAATCCTCATCTATGACAGCCATTTCAAGATAACAAAAACACTGCTCCACGCCGCCGACGGTCTCAATCATGCCGAAATCGTCAAAATCTGTGACGATGCAATAAAGACCTCCATCCTATCAGATCAGCCCTTGAGCGCAAAACAGATTGCATATCTATTGCAGGAAAGGAAAAACATCTATTCCTATAAGGAGGCGTAAACCAAATGGCAGTCGACAAAAAGAATATTTTTCTATCCCATACGGCTGCGCCGTCCCCATATTCCTCTGATTCCCATTCTGTGAAAAAGAACTATCCGCAACGGAATCCGGCTGCTCACGCCGCCTATATTCAACGAAAGCTCTCCGCAGCCTATGCTGCTCATAATCTTACACAGAGTCAAATCGCAGCGATTCGATATAAGGACGGCATTTACCTCGAGGTATCCGGTGCTGCCGGACACGATTTAGAAACACAGGGATTGGAAAGCCCCAGACAGGGAATCCGCCTCGTGAACATAAAAAAGAATCCTCAGACACAAACAGAAACAGCACTCGTCTACATTCCCGCGGGAAAAGAATCATATCTTATCAAAAAAATCGAAAGTTATGCCAGCGAAAAAACAGCGAAAAATCATCCCAAATATAATAAATTAGTCAGCAGCATTGAGGACATCAAACTAGCCCTATTCAAAACATTTTGGTTCGATTCTCACACGATGTTCCCAGATGAAGAACCCGTATGGTGTGAGCTTTGGCTCCGTTTTGACGAGCGGGATGAAACCATCAAAACTTGCGACAAAGTCGAAGATGACTTTACCTCCGTGTGTCAGTCACTCAACATCCCCATTGACAAGAATCGTATCGTATTCCCAGAACGCCTCGTAAAGCTCATATATGCAAATGCCACCGATCTAAGATCACTCGTC
>CALJPB010000241.1 GCA_937981305.1 uncultured Selenomonas sp. | reverse complement strand
GATGGGAGACAGGATCGTCACTCAGCCTTATCCCCGGTGTGGACTCCTTCCGCATCGCAGAGAAAGGCGGTCAGTCATGAACGAGAAGGTTTTCGCACAGATCATGGACATCCGCGACTCCGGGCGGGTGAATATGTTCGACATTCCCGCTGTTCAGAGGATGGCGTTTAAGATGGAATTCTACGAACTCATCTGCTTCATCGAGAGAGATCGTGCGGCCTATGTACGCTTTATCCTCACGGGCGAAGAGTAAGTTTTACAGCTTCTTGCACAGCCTTTCGGGGCTGTGTTTCTCTCGAAAAATAAGTGTAGTTTATCCGAAATATGACTTGCTATATTCTGCGTTTAGAGTGATATATACACATGACGAAGGGAACAACCTACACACAGAAAGCGAGGAACACAAAATGAAAAACGTAGAAGCAAGATGGCCGAAGACCACCACGATGGAGCACCTCGATGAGATGCGGTTCGGGACGAGCGGCGCGATCCTTCGCTACGGCGAGCAGATCCTTGTCGTCGGGATGGAATGTTGGGGCTTCCACGCAGCCGTCTACGAGATGGTCGAAACGCCGGAGGAGACGGGCTTCGCGGACATCGAATGCCGCCTGAACCTCGTCGAAGCCGCCAAGGAGCTTTTCGAGGACGGCGGGCACGCGATGGCTTGGTGCATGAAGCGCATCTAAGCCGCTCCAAGAGGAAAAACAGCCCTTCGGGGCTGCTTCTCGTTGCACCGTATGATACGCCGTAAAAAATCTGCAAAATGTCAAGTATACTCCGCTATTCGCTTGCTATATGTGGCTTTTAGAGCCATGTATATACACAAGGAAAGCCCATAGGACAGCGAAGAAAGGGGAGCTTCCAAATGAAAGCGGAAACGGCACGGCAGATCGCAGACATGAAAAGGCAGACCATCGGGGTGGAAGTCGAGATGTACGGCATTACCCGCAGGGACGCGGCGGGAATCGCGGCGGACTTCTTCGGCACGGGAGACTTCAAGGACACGGCGCACCGCAACGGTTACTGCACATGGAGCGCATGGGACGACCAGGGGCGCGAGTGGAAATTCCAGCGCGACGTCAGCATCGAAGCCGGAAGCAGCGCAGAGCAGACCGAACTGGTAACGCCCATCCTGCACTACGAAGACATCGAGCGCCTGCAGGAACTTCTGCGGAGGCTGCGCCACGCGGGAGCAAAGAGCAACCCCGCCCACATGTGCGGCGTACACATTCACATCGGCAAGGGCGACCATACGGCGAAAACCCTCCGCAACCTCGCCAATTTGATGGCAAGCCACGAAAGTCTCCTGATCGCCGCGATGCGCATCGACCAAAGCCGCATCGGACGCTACTGCAGGACAGTGGATCGAATCTTCCTCGACCGTCTCAACAGGGAAAAGCCACAGACGATGGAAGAACTTGCGGACATCTGGTACGAAGGGAATTGTGCTGCACATGGCAGAGGACATCACTACAACGGCTCACGGTATCATTGCCTCAATCTCCACGCGACCTTCACGAAAGGCACCATCGAATTCCGCCTCTTTCAGTTTGCCAATCCCACGGCAGAGCGTAAGGGCGGTATCCACGCGGGGGAAATCAAGAGTTACATCCAGCTTTGCCTTGCCCTTTCCGAAATGGCAAAGACACTAAGGACGGCAAGCCCCAAAGAACCGCAGCGGGAGAACCCGAAATTCGCAATGCGGACATGGCTGATGCGCCTCGGCTTCATCGGCGGGGAATTCGCCACGGCGCGGGACATCCTCACGAGGAACCTTGCGGGCGACGCTGCTTTCCGCTTCGGCAGGAGCACCCCTTCGGCATAAATGCCAAAGACCCGACATTGCCCGCCAGACGGCGGGCTTGGGGCGGTAGAAGGAATGTTCCTTCGGAAGCGGAAAGGATGATGAAGATGAAAACGAAGATTTACATCGCTTACGGCTCGAACATGGACGAGCGGCAGATGGCGTTTCGCTGCCCGGAGGCGGAGCTTCTGGGGACGGGACTCCTCGAAGGCTGGCGGCTCATGTTCAAGGGGAGCAAGACGGGAGCGTATGCGACCATCGAGAAAGAGAAGGGGCTGACCGTCCCAATTCTGCTCTGGCGTATTTCGGAAAAGGACGAGGAACGGCTTGACCGCTACGAGGGATTCCCGACGTTCTACTACAAACGGACAGTCCAAGCCGTGAGAACCGATGCAGACGGAAAGCCCTGCGGCATGACGCGAGGAATGGCATACATCATGCACGAGGAGCGCAGGCTGGGACTGCCCACCGTCGATTATCTTGCCGTCCTCGATGAAGCCTATCGAAAATTTGGCTTCGACGAGGAAATCCTCGCTGCGGCATACGAATACAGCAGCAAATAAACAATACACAGTTTGCCGAGAACCGCCTGCGGGCGGTTTTCTCGTTTGCGTACACTTGGAAGGGGGTGACTTCATGCGGAAACTGACGGACTACAAGCCGACGAGGTTCATGGCAGAGGGCGCGCACTATGACAAAGCCTCTGCGAACTATGCGGTGGGATTTATTGAGTGCCTGTGCCATACGAAGGGGACGTGGGCAGGAAAGCCCTTCGAGCTGATCGACTGGCAGGAGCGCATTATCCGAGACATTTTCGGAATTTTGAAGCCGAACGGTTATCGGCAGTTCAATACGGCGTATGTGGAGATTCCCAAGAAGCAAGGAAAATCAGAGCTCGCGGCCGCTGTCGCACTGCTCCTTTGCTGTGGAGACGGTGAGGAACGCGCCGAGGTGTATGGCTGTGCCGCCGACCGTCAGCAGGCGAGCATTGTCTTTGAGGTCGCAGCAGATATGGTGCGGATGTGTCCTGCACTCAGTAAGCGGGTGAAGATTCTCGCCTCCCAGAAGCGCATGGTATATCTGCCAACGAACAGCTTCTATCAGGTGCTTTCGGCAGAAGCCTACTCGAAACACGGCTTCAACATTCACGGCGTTGTATTCGACGAACTGCACACGCAGCCGAACCGCAAACTCTTTGACGTTATGACGAAAGGTTCCGGCGATGCGCGTATGCAGCCGCTTTACTTCCTTATCACCACGGCAGGGACGGATACCCAGTCCATCTGCTACGAGACGCATCAGAAAGCGAAGGACATTCTCGAAGGGAGAAAGATTGATTCGACCTTCTATCCCGTGATCTACGGAGCGAAGGAGGATGAGGACTGGACAGACCCGGAGGTCTGGAAGCGGTCGAATCCGTCCCTCGGAATTACGGTCGGCATCGACAAGGTACAGGCAGCCTGTGATTCGGCACGGCAGAATCCCGCTGAGGAGAACAGCTTCCGTCAGCTGCGGTTAAATCAATGGGTAAAGCAGTCCGTGCGGTGGATGCCGATGGACAAGTGGGATGCGTGCGCCATACCTGTTGACGCTGAGTCCTTAGAAGGGCGCGTCTGCTACGGCGGGCTTGACCTTTCCTCCACGATGGACATTACGGCATTTGTTCTTGTGTTCCCTCCGA
>CALJPB010000240.1 GCA_937981305.1 uncultured Selenomonas sp. | reverse complement strand
ACACCGCGACGTTTTCCAAGAACTTCCATAATGCAAAGCAACGCGATTCTTGATCGCATTGCTTTTTTACAATTTGGATGGAATGAACATCGCGTCACCAAAGGAAAAGAAGCGGTACTGTTCTTCCACTGCCGTCCGATATGCTTCAAGCGTAAACGCACGTCCCGCAAATGCGCTGATGAGCATAATCAATGTGGATTTCGGCAGATGAAAATTCGTAATCACCGCATCTACAACTTTGAATTCGTATCCGGGGTAGATAAATATATCCGTCCATCCCGATCCTGCCTCAACATGCCCCGTGCTTGCAGCCGATGCCTCAAGCGTGCGAATCGACGTTGTGCCGACCGCGACAACACGCCGCCCTTCCAGTTTTGCCCGTCGGATAAGCTCCGCCGTCTCCGTGGGAACAGAATAAAATTCTCGGTGCATCACATGGTCTTCAATCACATTCACATGAACCGGACGAAAAGTCCCAAGTCCGACATGAAGGGTGATAAAGCCGAATTGGATGCCCTGTTCGCGCAGTCGTTCCATGAGGTTTTCCGTAAAATGGAGACCTGCCGTCGGTGCAGCTGCAGAGCCTTTTACACGGCTGTAGATCGTCTGGTATCGCTCACGATCCTCGAGTTTTTCATGAATGTAGGGCGGCAGAGGCATGGAACCCAAGCGATCCAGAATTTCCTCAAAGATACCGTGGTAGACGAATCGTACGATACGTCCGCCAAAATCCGTATCGGCGATGATCTCACAGGAAAGTTCATCACCAAACTGAATGACAGAGCCAACACGCGCTTTTTTTCCCGGTTTGACAAGCACTTCCCATTGGTCTTTGTCGATTTGGCGCAGGAGGAAGACCTCGACCTTCCCACCCGTTTGACTGCGAGCACCGATGAGCCGTGCAGGAATGACACGCGTATCATTGAAGATCAGAACGTCGCCGCTTCTTAGGAAATCGCCAAGTTCATAAAAATGCCGATGCTCAATCGTATGCTCTTTGGAGTGCAAAACCATAAGACGTGCGCTGTCGCGCGGCTCTAGGGGTGTCTGAGCAATACGTTCCTCCGGCAGATCATAGTCAAAATCAGAAATATCCATCTCGTAGTTCACCTAGTCTAGTATAGCTTCTCAAGGGTAACGTCCGTATAGTAGTGAAAGAGGATGTCCTTATAGCTCTTCCCCTTGTCCGCGAAGATCTTTGCTCCCCACTGGGAGAGTCCAAGTCCATGACCGGAACCATAGCCGCTGAAGTTTATGTCCGTCTTGCCGACGCGTATGGAAAACAGCGTGCTCGGGAGGGAAAATATAGAGCGCAGCTCGTTGCCCGAGAGTGTGATGCGCCCCTTTGTTCCGACAAAATCTGCCGAACGAACGCGTCCGGAGGGGCTTCGGTCAGAACTCCCCCTTCCCACAGTTAGCGGTGACAAGCGGACTTCTTTCAGCGTTCCAATCGCCCTTCCATGCTTTTCTAGTTTTTGTGCAAATTCACTCATGGAAACAGTGCGGTTCCATGGCTGTGTCTGCATTTGAACCTCCGCCACCGCGCGTAGGTACGGCACAGAGGTGCCCCATACATATTCGCTGTACTCCGTCATACCACCGGAATCCGCGTGAAAGAGCGCATCCATGATTGTGCCCTTATAGAACAGGACTTCTCCGCGCGTGCTGTCGACCGCCGCTGTTGTCGTCCGCGTCTCTGCAGGCATCCCCTCATAGACCTGACAATGCGAGGTGCTGCAGAGGTCAAACCCTTCCGCGCTGTGACTCTTGCGATTTTTCAGGGCAAAGGTGCGCGCTGCCACGCTCTGTGCGCGCAGAGCCTCCGCATTCCAGCTCGGCGGCATCTCTTTCGGGACGACACCATAGAGATAGTCCTCGACAAGGACATAATTGACAACGGTAAGCCCCGTCCTCTTTAAGATGGCGATGTAACCGCGATACGGGGCATGATTCACCTGGATAAATCCGGAGGTCTCGGGCTGAATCACCAGACGCTCCCCTTTGATCTCCCGTCCGTTTACGACAAGCTGTTCCCGCATCATACGAACATCGAGTGTTCCTCCCTGCGGTACTTCAAGAATCGGCTTTTGTTCCGGATTCTCATAGACAGACATCTTTCCGTTTGTTGTCGAAAGGCGAACCTCAGATACGCCCTGACTAATCCCTACAGAGATTTCCGGCTGCCATGAAGCAGACACCTGCAGCGGCAGTATGGCAAATACGGCACAGAGGAAGAACATGCACAGGCGGAGATAAGATTTCATCGTAAGCCCTTCTTTCGCTTATCATGCCATCAGGCGCAGGCGTTTCTTCTCTTTGTTCTCCTTGCGTTGGAGCTTCCGAAGCACCCGACTGTACCGCTCCTCCTCGCTGAACACACAGCCGCAGTAGGACTGGCGATAGAGTCCGAACTCCTTGCTCAGATCGATGCCCTCCTGCCAGCCGATGCGGAAGTCCTCGTAGTAAAAGGCAATCCCATATTCTTTTGCAAAGTGATCCGCAACAGAACGCATCAGATCATGCTGCTGATAAATGCTATAAAACAGCGTCGAAGTAAAACTGTCAAAGCCGTGTTCTGCCGCATACCGTGCCGATTCTTCCAGACGCCATGTATAGCACATACGGCAACGCCCCTTCTTTGTCCCCTCCGCCGGGAGGGCTTTTTTTAGGAACTCTCGCATGGCATACATCTCATCTGCAATGAAGTCCATCTGCATCAGATCCGCAAACTTCCTTGCATTTTCCAGCCTCTCCTCCCACTCCTTATAGGGATGGATATTCGGATTGAAGAAATAGCCGGTCGGCTCAATTCCATCGGAACGCAATTTTTTTAGTGGATAGCAGGAACATGGTCCGCAGCACATATGCATGAGCAGCTTCATCTTAGAGCAGTTCTCCTTGTCTGTTATCATTTTGAGGAAACATCATCCCCATATGCTCGTATCCGCCGCGTGTGACAACCCGCCCACGTGCCGTACGTGCAATAAAACCGAGTTGGATCAAGTACGGCTCGTAGACATCTTCGATGGTCTCCACCATTTCACTGAGTGCCGCTGCGAGCGTCTTCAGTCCAACGGGACCACCGGAAAACTTTTGAATCATGACTTCGAGCATATGGCGATCCTTATTTTCAAGCCCCATCTCATCGACCTCAAGGGCTTCCAGTGCCTCCATCGTCACTGCTTTGGAGATTATGCTCTCTCCTGCCACCTGTGCGATATCACGGACACGCTTCAGAATACGATTTGCGACGCGCGGTGTTCCGCGCGAGCGACGCGCAATCTCCAGAGCCCCCTCACGCTCAATGCGGACGGAAAGAATCTCCGCCGTACGCTCGATGATGAGCAAAAGTGCCTCGGGGGTATAGTATTCCAGACGCGACTGTATCCCAAATCGGTCACGCAGCGGAGCAGAAAGAGCCCCCGTCTTTGTCGTCGCACCAACCAGAGTGAACGGTACAAGATCCAGCCGCAGAGAGCGAGCACTT
>CALJPB010000239.1 GCA_937981305.1 uncultured Selenomonas sp. | reverse complement strand
CCTTTATCTCGTACCCACTTCTCCGTATAATTCAACGTCTCAGCAATTTCCGTCCACGAGTGCCCCCGCATATACCGCCCTTGTATCAGCTCCACATCTGCATCATCCAGCGATTCAAACGCCCGGTCAATCGCCCGAATTGTACGCTCCATCTCGTCTCTACGGATCCGCATATCGGTGATGTGTTCCTCCGACTTGATGCGCCGTGCAGCAGCCGCCTCCGTAATCGTCAGCTCCCTTGTCCCGCCGCTGATGCGATCGTCTCCGTACTGGATGGAGGATATAGATTCATCACGCAAAATCATCTCCCGCGCATCGATCTCCTCTGTGAGATTCGTGACGGCGGCCTTCATCTTTGCATAGTTCTGCAAGAGCCACTTTGTCTCCCTGATATAGTCGCCGTACTCTCTCACTCTATTTCCTCCTGTCTACGCGCCAAAAGAGCGGCGTATAACCACTCTTTGTTTATCGCCGTTTCTCTGTCTCTACAAACTCAATAATCAATTGTCCAATCGTTACACACATAAACTCCATAATCAGAAACATTCCCAAATCAGCATAGGTAGTCATATACAGAAAGACACTATCGCATAACGCAGCATTGTTGCATCCCATAAACCATACGTATCCGATCGCCAACGATATAACCAGTGCTATGATTTTCAGTAACACACTTATCACACTCCCCGTTCTATGCTTCTCTCCAAAATGGCATTCCTCAGCCGATCTCGAAAGAGCCGCTGCACATCTCGGTCGATCGGATGGATATCCTTATTCCACTCCCAATGTGCCTCAATCTCACCGATCATGTCCCGCAGCTGCCAATCCTCGAACTCATTCACGCGCCGCACGACGATATCGGACACGAGAGACAGCGCATAGGATTGTCGTGGTAGGGCATACCGAAAGGCGAAGAAGTATAACGTCTGTTCATCGGGTGTGAGTTTTGCCATACGGTCTCCTCCTATACCTGCCGCCCTGTTGCAAGGTCGTATTTTTTGACATCCGTGATGTACTCAACAAACTTCGCACATCCGTGCTTATCCGCCCATGCACGAAATGTTTGTGTGAGCATTTCGGACAGATCGTCGATGTCCTCTTTCGGAAGATCCATACTCCAGAAAAAGTTGACCTCTATCCCTTCTGCATCCACATCATCGTCAATCTGATCGAGTACAGATTGACCATCTACGCGAAATTCGAGTATCTCCCCACGTCCGATATTCACCGTATCATCTTCATCCGTATTCTTCCGCGCATGCTCCAGTGCTTCTTCGATGCTCGAAAAGTACCCTTCTCCACGTTCGCCACCTTCGCCAAAGCCATAAAAGTACAATCCTTCCCACACTTGTACCGCCTCCTCAAAACGGAATATCCGAATCATCCACCGCATGCCCAGGAATATCTCCACCGCTCTTCCCTGAGCCCTTGCTGTCGCAGAACTCCATGTATGTAACGATGACCCCTGTCACATAACGCTTGCTTCCATCATTCGCGTCATAGCTGCGCGTCTGGATGCGTCCCTCCACGGCAATCTTCTGCCCCTTCGTGACATATTGGCTGATGATCTCCGCTGTCTTTTCCCACGCAACGCACTGTATGAAATCCACCTGTTGCTTGCCGTCCGTGCTCCTACGCCTGTCAATCGCCAGCGTAAACGAGGCGTGCTTTCCCGCTCTGCGTGTACTTTACATTCGGGTCTCGCGTGAGCCGCCCGATTCCTACAAAGTGATTCATTCGGATTCCTCCAACCTCACAAACTCCACAATCTACCTTACAACGCCAATTCCTTAGAACGGCGTGCCTTTTCAGCATTTCATACGTCAAATTTTCGCCGAACCTCGCAAAACCGCCACCGAGCCTTGAACCTTACAAATCATCCGCAAGCGAAATCACAATCATCAGCACAAGGAGCAGCGCAAACGTCTCTGCCATAGCGCACCTCACACTTTCAGTAACCCGCGCCGCATCGCACTGTACTGTCCGTAACTCAGCCCCATTGCCCGCGCCTCACGTGCCATGTCCGCGATGTGCTGCGGATCGTGCGGCGGTTTCTGCTTCGGTACGGGAATATCTTCCTGTACCACTTTTTTCTCAACAACTCTTGCTCTTGGCGGTTTGTTCCTGTGGTAATCATCCTTTCTACAGGAAGAGCACAGGGTCGCTTGATGTTTCGCGGAAAACACCGCGCCGCAGCGGATACAGCGCCACCTCTTCGCCGCACGGCACGCGGGACAGTTCTTTGCACGAGGGTCACGCGCCTCAAATTCCCCGCCGCACACAAAACACGCTTTCTTCATGTCCGTTCCTCCAACAGCTCGTAGCGTTCCACCTCTGCCGCCGATAACCTGCGGTCATAATACACCGCAC
>CALJPB010000238.1 GCA_937981305.1 uncultured Selenomonas sp. | reverse complement strand
TCAAGAACGAGCTTGCCGTCCACACGCTCCTTCATGACGTAGCCGACCATGCCGTTGCCCGCAAACAGTTCCTTGAGTTCCTGCAGCGCACGGGTGCCGCGATCCCCGATGTTGTAGTAGGAGTAGTCACCGAATGCGATGACGGTCTTGCCTGCTGCAATAGCTGGCATATATGCTGAGGAGTAGACGGGGTAGCCGAGCAGACGGTCGGGTTCGCCCATCTGATACGAAGGCTGCCAGAAATACGCACCGTTCGCGTCCTTGAGTTTGCGGATGCTTGCAAGTGTCTGGTCGTTGACGATGAACGCCGCATTCTTGCGGTAGGGACGCTTGAGGCTGTAGACGAGCGTCACGAGTTCGTCCGCCTTGAGGTCTGCCGCTGTCGTGGTGACGGATGTCTTCGCCGAGGAAAGAAGTCCCTTCGGCTTGTGCGTCCCGTCGCCGTTCAGGAACGCATCCTCCTCAGCGTTGCCGAGTGCCTTTCCGAACTGCTCGATGAGGTAGTTCTCAAGGTTGAAGGCGTTGTCATAGAGTAGTTCCTCCGTCACCTTGACCGCAACGTGGAGTTTGTGTGCGTCGAGAACAATCTGATCGAAGGTCGCGTCCCCGAAGGTGAGCGGCGCCCCCTCCTCAATCCACGCAGCCGCAGGTTTCGTGGCGGCGATATTGATCTTGTGCTCGCCGCTCGTTGTGATGACCGTCGCAAGCGGACGCAGGACGTTCTCCTCATTCAGAACGTCGATCAGACGCTGATCGTATTCCTCGGGAACGAGATAGCCGCCGTTTGCATCCACGCCTTCCTGCAGGACGTTCTCCACCTGCCGGAAGTTCGTGCGAAGTGCCTTGAGCATTGCCGAGCGGTACGCCTCACTTGCACGTCCAGTCTTTTCAGAGGCGAATCCTGCACCTGCCCTCGGCAGATTGGTGATCGCTGCCGTCACGGGCTTTGCAAGCTGTGCGTCAAGAATCGCCTGACGCTCCATGCGCTCGATGTCCTTCCCGAGCGCAAGCACCTCGTTCTCCATCTGCTCATACGCCTTGGCATCTTCGGCTGTGAGATGCCCGTCCTTTTCGTGAGAATCCAGAAACTGCTTTGCCTGTTCCCACATTTCTGCACGCTTCTCGCGCATTGCCATGATCTTATCCATGTTCTTGTCCCTCCATTAGTTCCTTAATGTGAAATAGAAAAGAGCCGCTTCTTAAACGGCTCTGCATCGACATTGTGTGTCTCCCGCCCGAATTTCGAGAGCAGAGAGTTCGTGACGGCGGCGCGGGAGAAGATCAGCCCGTCCGCCGCAGCACTTGTGAGATGTTCCCTGTTCTCATAGAGAACGGAATCCGCAAATCCAAGCTCCACGGCTTTCTTTGCGTTCATCCACGTCTCGGCATCCATCAGCCGTGAAATCTTCGCACGGGACAGCCCCGTCTTGAGTTCATAGGCGTTGATGATGCTCTCCTTGATTTCGGCAAGGAACGTGATCGTCCGCTCCATCTCATGTGTATCCCCGATGGAGACGGTCATGGGATTGTGAATCATCAACATCCCCAAGGGTGAAATCTCGACGGTCGATCCTGCCATTGCAACAACGGATGCAGCAGAGGCGGCAATCCCGTCAATCTTAACGGTGACATTTCCCTTATACTCCATGAGCATATTGTAGATCTGTGCCGCCGCATAGCAGTCCCCGCCCGGAGAGTTGATCCAGAGGTCAATATCTCCCTCGGCGGCATTCAGTTCAGAACGGAACATCTGGGGAGTGATCTCATCGCCCCACCACGTCTCGTCTGAGATTTCACCGTCCAGAAGCAAGACACGCTTCTCTCCCTCGTTCCGTACCCAGTTCCAAAATTTACGTTTCATCGCCCTCTCCTTTCTTGTTGGCGAATAAACCTGCGTCCCTCAGTTTTGTCATATTCCCGTTGATGAGGTACAAATCACCGCCCTCGGTAGATTCAATCGGATTCATGTCCTCAAGACTGCGGATGTCGTTCGCGGAGAGCCATCCGTTCTGTCGCCCGATGGCATATCCCTCCATACGGCTCTTGTAATCCCCGCGCAGCAGCCCGTCCACGTTGAAACGGATGAAGTAATCCTTCCGCTCTTTATCCGTCAGCAGTGCTTTTTGCAGGGACTGCTCCCAACGAACCACCCATGGATTCAGTGTGTATTTGACAAATTCAAGCGACTGCTGCTCGATATTTGAAAACGAAGATTTCTCCAAGTCTCCTACCATATGCGGCGGCACACGATAGAGCCGTGCAATCTCGTCAATCTGGAACTTCCTTGTCTCAAGGAACTGCGCCTCCTCGGGCGGTATGGCAATCTGCTGATACTTTACACCCTCCTCAAGGACGGCGATTCTGCCCGTGTTCATCGTGCCGCCGTAGACGGCGTGCCAACTTTCACGGAGCTTCGACGGGTCTTTTAGAACGCCCGGATGCTCAAGCACGCCGCCCGGACGCGCTCCGTTCTTGAAGAATGCCGCGCCATACTCTTCCGTTGCCAGAGCGATGCCGATGGCATTCTTTGCCATAGCAATGGGAGAATAGCCGACAAGTCCGTCAAAGCCGAGTCCCGGAATGTGGAGCACATCTTCACGACGCAGACGAATCTGCCCCTTATCTTTGAAGTTCGGATTCTCCTCCGTGCTTCGCGTGTAGGTGTAGTAGAGTTCCCCCGTGCGGCTGTCGCGACCGACCTCCATCTTGTCCGGGAGCAGCGGATAGAGTCCGAGAACACGCCCCCTGCCATCCCGCAAAATTTGTGCGTAGGCATTCCCCCACAAAAGAAGGTGACTCATCATGGTTTCGCGAAATATAAAGGAGGTCATCTCGGGATTCGGCGCATCGTGGAGCAGGAAGTACAGCGGATGCTCCGGCACGCGCTCTTTTCCCTTCCCTTTGTATTTATAGACGTGGAGCGGCAATCCTGCGATGGATTCGGCAAGGATG
>CALJPB010000237.1 GCA_937981305.1 uncultured Selenomonas sp. | reverse complement strand
TAGTGATGGATGAGGCGACAGGGGAGGTGCTTGCCGATCTCACTGAGGTCGGAATGGAAGCTGTAATTGCACGCGGCGGACGCGGCGGACGTGGCAATGCAAAGTTTGCGAATTCTGCAAACCGTGCACCGTCCTTTGCCGAGTTCGGCGAGCCGGGCGAAAGCCGAAAGCTGCGGCTGGAACTGAAACTTCTCGCCGATGTCGGTCTTGTCGGCTATCCGAGTGTCGGCAAGTCGAGCCTCGTTGCATCCTGTTCTGCCGCACGCCCTGAGATTGCAGACTACCATTTTACGACATTGACACCCGTGCTCGGCGTTGTGCAGACGGACTATGAAAAGAGCTTCGTCATGGCAGACATCCCGGGACTCATTGAGGGGGCTGCCGATGGCGTTGGTCTGGGGCACGATTTCCTGCGTCATGTGGAGCGTACACGCCTGATTCTGCACATTGTCGACGCATCCGGCATTGAGGGGCGCGATCCCGTCGAGGATTATCACAAGATCAACAAGGAACTTGCGCGCTACAGTGAGAAGATTGCCAAACGCACGCAAATCCTCGTCGCGAATAAGATTGATTTACCTTCTGCCGAGGAGCATTTGCCTCGTCTGAAGGAGCTTGCCGCGCGCGAGGGGATAGAGTTCTTTGCAATTTCCTCTGCAACACGCACAGGAGTGCAGGAACTCATCGACCACGTTGGCACATGGCTGGATGCCTATGTACCCGAACCCGAAGCAGAGGAAGACGATGTTGCTGTATTCGATCAAAATGTCGAAGATGACGAGAAGGTAACAATCTCACGCAATGATGCAGGAGACTTCATCGTGTCCGGCAAGGCACTCGAAAAACTCGTTGCTATGACAAACTTCAACAACGATGAAGCTGTTCGTCGCTTTCAATATATCTGGCGGCTCAAAGGATTGGACGAAAAGCTGCGTGCACGCGGTATCAAAGAGGGCATGACGGTTCGTATCGGAGATATGGAATTCGACTATCAGGACTGAGGGAGGAAGGACTTTGCTGCGAAACACGCTGACCAGTAAGCAGATTCGGAAACTGCGCTCACTTGGCATGACGGAGGAAGCCATCGTCATGATCGGCAAGGAAGGTGTGACACCGACGGTCGTCGCCTCGGCGCGTGAGGCCATCAAGAAACGCGAACTCATCAAGGTTCGTGTTCTGCAAAATGCACCAGACGAGCCGGAGGCTGCGATCACCATGCTTGCAGAGCGGGCAGACGCGAACCTCGTGCAGGTCATCGGCAGAAACGGTCTTCTCTTCCGACGCAACTTTGATAAGCCAAGGATCGAACTATGAATGCAAGAGCGCGTTTGCGTGAGGCAAAACGTATTGTCGTCAAGGTGGGGACGAGTACCCTTACACATCCGTCGGGCGGGATGAATCTGCATCGCATGGAGCACCTCGTACGCGAACTCATTGACGAGGCAAATCAAGGGAAGGACATCCTGCTCGTTTCCTCCGGCGCGATTGCCGCAGGGATGAACACGCTCGGTCTCAAAGAGCGTCCCGCAAACATTCCCGCGCGGCAGGCACTTGCTGCAATTGGGCAGGGTGCACTTCTGCACATCTATGAGAAGTTCTTTCACGAATACGGGCGGACAATGGCACAGGTCCTCCTCACAAAGGAGAATGCAGCCCGCCATCACCAGTATATGAACTCACGCAATGCGCTTCTTGCACTCCTCGGGATGAATGTTATCCCCGTCATCAACGAAAACGATGCTGTTGCCGTCGATGAGATCAAGATCGGGGATAATGATAATCTGTCGGCCGTCGTCGCTGCACTTGTTGATGCGGATGCGCTCATCATCCTTTCGGATATTGACGGTGTCTATACGGCGAACCCGCGCACAGCTGTGTCAGCACGGCTCATCTCGGTGATTCCGGAGATCACGCCGGAGATTGAGCGGATTGCCGGTGGTGCCGGCTCTGCACAGGGAACGGGCGGTATGCAGACCAAGATTGAAGCTGCAAAGATTGCCCAGAATGCCGGTGTGACAATGGTGATTGCACGCGGCGATGAGGACGGTATCATCCGTTCCATCCTGCGCGGGGACGAGATTGGAACACTGTTCCCCGCACGCGAGGCGCACCTCAAGACCCGCAAGAGCTGGCTTGCGTTCGGAAAGCGTCTCGCAGGTGAGGTTCTCGTGGATGAAGGCTGTATTGCCGCCATGCGGCGTGGGGCAAGTCTGCTGGCGGTCGGTGTGACCGCTGTTTACGGCGACTTCTCAGCAGGTGAGACAGTGCGCGTCCTCAGTCCCGCAGGACAGGAGATCGCGCGTGGCATTGCAGCATATGATGCCGCAGATGTGGTGCGTCTGATGGGACACAGAACAACGGATTTTCATGAACTCGTAGCAGACGGTGCGCATGAGGAGATCATTCATCGGGACAATATGGTTCTGATGGTATAAGGAGTGTTCATGGTGATGGAGCAGGAGATTCGCGTGCAGGCAGAGGCAGCAAAGGCGGCCTCCTATCGCCTCGCAGCACTTCGGACGGACGCACGCAACAAAGCACTCTGTGCAATGGCGGATGCCCTGATGGCACACAGAGACAAAATCCTCCATGAAAACGCAGCAGATGTGGAGGATGCCAAAACATCCGGGATGCGTGCTTCCTATCTGGATCGTCTGCGTCTTGACGAGGCGCGTATTGCCTCTATGGCAGAAGGGCTTCGTTTGACCGCCGCCCTCCCTGACCCACTAGGGAGAGAGGACTACTCGGTGCGCCGACCGAACGGGCTTGAGATCCGTCGTATGCGCGTGCCGCTTGGTGTCGTCGGTATGATCTACGAAGCTCGTCCAAACGTGACGGCAGATGCGATCGGACTCTGTCTGAAGTCCGGGAACGCCGTTCTCCTGCGCGGTGATGACGAAGGAGGAGAGTTTCTCAAGCCCGAGCTGCGCGGCAAGCACATCGTTCACGCCGCCGCGTGCCACATCGAGGTTCGTATGCGGCGGGGATTCCGCAGGGAGCAATTCAGCTGCTTGCGATGAAGGAACGCGCCGCCGTCGATGTCATGACACATCTGACAGGACTGCTCGATGTCATCATCCCGCGCGGCGGGGCTGGTCTGATTCGCCGCATTGTCGAGAGCAGCACCGTCCCTGTCATAGAGACGGGAGCCGGCGTCTGTCATATCTATGTGGATTGTGCGGCGGATCTCTCGATGGCACTCCGCATTGTGGAAAACGCAAAGGTTTCGAGACCCTCTGTCTGCAATGCCGCAGAGACCCTTCTGGTACACGAAAAGATTGCGGAGGAATTTCTTCCGCAGATGGCTCAACTCCTCCATGCGGATGGTGTAGAGCTGCGCGGCTGCCCGAAAACGTGTGCAATTCTCTCGGACATTGCGCCGGCAAGCGAGGAGGATTGGTCTACGGAATACGGCGACCTCATCCTGTCAATTCGCATGGTCACGGATATGGAGGCAGCAATCGCACATATCAATCAATACAATACGGGACATTCCGAAACAATCATTACCAACGATATTCGTGCGGCACATGCTTTCCAGCAGCGTGTCGATGCCTCGACCGTCTATGTGAATGCTTCGACACGCTTTACCGACGGCTTTGAGTTTGGCTTTGGCGCCGAGATTGGCATCAGCACGCAGAAGCTCCATGTGCGTGGTCCGATGGGGCTCGATGCTCTGACGAGTACGAAATACCTTGTCTACGGAGAAGGTCAGATACGCGAAAATACGCCTTCCCCGCAGAGAAAAGAAACAAACGAATGCGATGTCTGATCGGCTATCTTCGTACACTGCGCCAATATGCAGTAACTTCAAAAGGTCGGCACGATATTTTCGATTACCTGCTGGCGGGTGGCATGTTTTTTCTCATCGTCGCCCTCGTATTTGCGGTTCTCAACCTTGTGAGGTGAGATGACATG
>CALJPB010000236.1 GCA_937981305.1 uncultured Selenomonas sp. | reverse complement strand
ACGGGTAGTTCTGCACGGCAGAGCCGAGGAACTCCTTGAGGAAGCCCATATGATTCATAAAGTAGGTGTCTGCCATCCATGCGACGCCATAGACCGATACGAGCGCGACCACACCTGAGCGGAACACCTGCGAGTTGCCGACATCCTTTGCCTTCACCTTGCACGAGAGGAGGATCGTCGCACCCACGAGCAGCATCACCATCTGGATCACGACGACCATCGAGATCGCCTTCGGTGCAGCGTCCGGCTTCGGCGGGAACTTCGGCAGAAGCTCCGGGAAGTTGCCGAGCACCGCGATTGCAATGATCCCCGCGAAGAAGATGAACATGGCACGGTAGTACTCCGTCGGAAGTTCCTTATCCATGAGACTTTCGGCATCGCCATAGACATACTTCTTGTTCTCGGGGTCGCGGATGAACTCCTGGAAACGCTCATCCTGATCGAGTTCCTTGCCGCGGCGGTAGCTCCAGAGTGCCGCAAAGAGCACGCCGAGCCCCGTCGCAGGAATCGACACAGAGAGCACTTGGAACACCGTAAACTCATGCCCCGAAACCGAGAGGAATGCGACCATCGAGACAACCGCAACCGAAACGGGCGAGGCGCAGATCCCCATCTGCGAGGCGACCGACGAGACCGCCATCGGACGCTCCGGGCGGATCCCCTGCTTGATGGCGATGTCATAGATAATCGGGAACATCGTGTAGACGACATGGCCCGTGCCGCAGAGCACCGTCAGAAACCACGTCGTGAGCGGCGCGAGGATCGTGACGTGCTTCGGGTTGTTGCGCAGAAATTTCTCCGCGTACTTCAACATCACCGTAAGGCCGCCTGACGTTTGCAGGAAGCCTGCACAGGTCACAACCGCGAGGATGATGAGCATGACATCAATCGGCGGCTTGCCCGGCTGATAGCCGAAGATAAACGTGTAGATCACAAGGCCGAAGCCACTGATGACCGCGAGCCCGAGTCCGCCATGCCGTACACCGACAATGAGACAGACCAGGAGGACAATGAAACCCAAGAGCATTTCCATAACTATAATTCCCCCATTCTACGCAGAGCCCCGCCCTGCACAGCAGATAAACACAGCTATTATAGCCCATCCGTACATTATTAGTAAAGGCTTGAATATATAAATAATAGCTATACGAAAAAGGAGCCGCCACAGGACAGCTCCTTTTTCGTAATATATCCGGCTGCTTACCGCTTCATGTTGATGAGTGTCTCAAGCATCTCATCCGAGACCGTGATGATCTTCGAGTTCGACTGGAAGCCGCGCTGCGTGATGATCATGTCCGAGAACTGGTCGGCGATGTCGACGTTCGACATCTCGAGCGCGGAGGTCGTCAGCTCCGTACCGATGTCAGACGCTCCGCTGACCGTGCGCGTCCCGGAGTTGTTCGACTCCTGATAGAGGTTGCCGCCCATCTTCGTCAGACCCGAGGGGTTGTTGAACTGCGCCATCGCGATCTGTGCCTCGACGCGGCGGACGTTGTTCGTGTACGTACCCGTGATGACACCCGAGCTGTCGATGGAAACGCTCGAAAGCGTGCCCGCCGCATTGCCGTCCGAGGTTGCAGCGACCGTCGAGGTACCTGCATACTGCGTGACGGAGGCAAGGTTCATGCTGACCTGCTGCGCAGCCGCACCGTTCCCATAGGTGAGATTCAGCGAGGCCGAACCGCTCAGATACGCGCCCGTCGTGTCAAAGGTGAGGTCGCTCTTCGTGAGCGTCACATTCGTCGTCGTGCCGTCCTTCTCCGTGATGCTGTAGGTGTCACCGCCCGTGCCGAGCGACATCGTCCACTTGTTGTTTGCCGCCTTCGTAAAGACCACGGGGATGGAGTGCGCCGCCCCGAGCGAGTCGTAGACCGTGACGAGCGTCGTCACGGACGGGTAGAACGTATCGCCGCGATTATAAGACTTGCCGATCAGACCGCCGATGGACGCGCCGCTCTTCGTATTGAGCGCAATCGTGGAGACCGTCTTGCCGCCGTACTCGTAGGTGGACTCACGCGTGATTGCCGTAATCTTGCCATCCAACGCATTGGCATTATGCGTGTACGTCGTTGCCGAATTTGTAATCGCTGGTATCGCACCAGAGAGCACCGCACTGTTGCCGTCCGCCGTCGTTACCGTTGCCCCCTGCTGCGGCGTGAGACTCGTGATCTTGAGCTGCCCCGTATAGGTATCGCCTTTTTTGTAGGTAAAGCTCGTCGGCTTCGGCACAGTGATCGTAACCGGAGTCCCCGGTGTGATCGTATTGTCCGATCCGAGATCCAGTTCAACATCCGACGTTCCGGCCACACTGCGAATCGCTGTGATCTTGCCGCTGATGTTGTACGCATCGCCATAGGCGTATGTGCCGGAGGACAGTGCCGTCGCGCCCGTGCGTGTGATTACCGTCGAATCCGAACCATTTATTTTTTTCGGACTGGAAGAATTGTTCTCATCCATCTCAAGCTTGGCATCGACCTTGCCCGTCGAACTCGCCGTAACATTTGTGATCGTGGAGCTGTAAAGATTCGTACCCGTTGTAGCACTCCCCACCGTCTGCTGCGGCGCAGAGTCGCCCAGATAGATTTTCTTGCCCGTGCTCATCGTGAGGACGAGCTTGCCCTTTTCCGTCGGCGCATAGTTGTTCGTCGTGCCGGATGTACCGTCCGCATACTTCACGAGGACGTTCGCGACATCGTACCCCGGCGTGGTCGCATTGAGGTTCTTCGTATACGTCGCGGAGATCGTGGAGGATGCCTCCATCGACTTGCCCGCAGGGATCTGGATCTTTGTCGTATTCTCTCCCGAGGGGGTCACAATGCCGCCATTTGCCATATAGCCCTGCACATAGAGGCCCGTGCTCGGGATCGTGAGGTTGCCCTGCGCGTCGAACTCGAACGCGCCGTTGCGCGTATAGAACTGCTGCTCGCCGCGTTTCACAACGAAGAGCCCGTCGCCGCGCGAGATGGCGACATCCGTGTTCTTGCCCGTCTGCTGTACCGAGCCGTTCGAGTAGATGAGATCGGTGCTCGCGACCGACATACCAAGACCGACCTGCTTCGGGTTCACGCCGCCGAGCGTGCCGTTCGGCCCTGCTGCACCCGAGAGGTTCTGCGAGATCATATCCGCGAACGTGACGCGGCTCGCCTTGAACCCTGTGGTGTTGACGTTCGCAATGTTATTGCCGACGACATCCATGCGGGTCTGGTGACCTTTGAGCCCCGAAACACCCGAGAACATGGAACGCATCATAATAAATCTCTCCTTTGCCGTGTGTGACAGTGCAAAGGAAAGCCATCATGAGGGCGGAGTACTCCCGCAGGATACACCGCTCCCTTGTTTTTCGAGACAATCCATGTGTCTCCTCGCTGACCGCACCAGTCGCGCGCGGTCAAAAGCCTCCCGTAGGTCCGGCTTTGTCAGATGATGGCTGCACTGTCAATATTCGTAAAAATGCTGTCTGCCGCAGTCACGTCGTCAAGCGCCGTGATCACGGTGCGGTTCGTCACAGAGACGACCATTGCCGTACTGTCCTTCATGTAGATCAGGGCTTCCCTTGCGCCCTTCTCCCGCATACGGTCAATCGTAGTTCCGAGCTTTTCCAGCTCTGTGTGAGTGAGCATGACCCCGCGCCGCTGCAGCCGCTCCTCTGCGTGCTGCGAGAAGCGTACGCGCTGCTTTGCTCCCTCCAGTACCTGTGCAAACGACGCTCCGCTGCTGTCCATTACTGTTCGTCCGTGGTCGGCCCCTCTGCGTCCCTGCCCGACCAGCGCGATCGAATCGTCTGCAATCCTCATCGCCTCACCTCCTCCTTTTATTTTAGAATAAAACATTCCACCGTGTATATCGGTGGAATGTGAGATAAACTTAAATGGAAATAAAGGAAGCACTGATAAATTCAGCCACGCCATCTTGACGTATCTTTTTTGCCCGCACTGTGTCGACAAATCCTCCACATAG
>CALJPB010000235.1 GCA_937981305.1 uncultured Selenomonas sp. | reverse complement strand
GGAGGTCGTTCTGCCGCATCCGGATATCCCGGGGACGCTCAGCAAGAGCATACTGTTCGGGCATATCTGTGATGAGGGGATGATGATGCTCAACTACATCACAGCGATCCCTGCGAGTAAGCGTCTGCAAAAGCGTATCAGGGACACTCTGCATCGGGAGTATGATCTCTTTCGGATGCAGTCGCCTGATGCGGCGATCGATGACTTCCTCGCGCGGGAGGCTGCGCTCGTACGCCATACGATCCATGTGCTCTCGACGCTCGCACAGCTCGATGTACTGCCGCGGCAAACCCTGCCCGCACCCATTGAGCGGACAATCGTTCCGCACACCTGTGGGGAGGAGCTGGGGGCACTTCATCTCATTGCGGAGAAGATTGGTTTCAGCCGCCACGCGCAGGTACTCATGTGCGAGCTCTTTCTCGACTACGCACAGTCTGATCTCGAGCGTGCGCGTACGGCGGAGGCACTGACCGCAACGATTTTTCTCTTTGCCGAAATCAACAGCATTGATCTCTCGTCGATCACAGAGCTCTATCATGTGGTCGGTTCGGATCAGAAAAAAGTGCGTGCGGCGCAGAAACATATGCGTGAGGCTCTGCACTGTGTTCCCTATGATCCCCGTTATCTCGGGGAGGAGGGATTTGTGACAATGCTCTACAGCGTTGTCCACGGAAAAGTGAATTTTTAGAGAGGAGGCATCCCTATGGAACAGGAGGGACGTGTACGGCCGATGAGCCGTGAGGAAACTGCCGCGTATCAGGGCGTTACGGTGGACGAGAGCGGCAGTGCGCCGCATACGGGCGAGGGACAGACGGCGTATGGCAATTCGTCCGGCGGGGGAGGTCGCGGATCTTCCGTGCGCTATATCCGCATCGGCGGAGCAGCACCGCGCAGCTCATTCCTTACGAGCCTTCTCTGGGCAGCTGTTCTTGGAACACTGCTCGCGCTCTTTATCTTTGTCGCATTACCTGCCATCGTTATGGTCATCGTGGGTATCCTCGTACTCGGTGCGATTGTCAGTCTTATTGGGCGTGGACGCATCATGTCGTGGCTCATGCGGCGGCTATACGGAAGATAGTATGAAAAATCACGGAACAAGGCTTTACAAAAGTCCTATCCTGTGATATACTCCAAGAAATTCATTTAAGTTCCGGAAAGAGTGGGTGGAAGCCCACTCTTTCATTGCGTATGAGAAGAGGGAGAGCATGAGCGCGAAGATCGAGGAGCGCGTCGAGGAGATTGTTCGAAAACTCCTCGCGGACGTGCCGGAGCTGGAGCTGGTCGATGTTGAGTACGTGCGTGAGCGCGACTACTATTTGCGTGTCTACATTGACAAGGTGGGCGGCATTGATATTGACGACTGCCAGAGTCTCAGCGAACGTCTTGAGGAGATTCTTGACCGTGAGGACTTCATTTCCGATGCCTATATCCTGGAGGTCTCGTCGCCGGGGCTCGATCGCGTGCTGAAAAAGCCGCGCGACTTTGCGCGCGAGCGCGGCAAGCAGGTCGATGTGACGCTCTACGCGCCCTTTGACGGAAAGAAGCAGTGGACGGGCACGCTCGCGGACTGTGATGGACAGTTGTTGACCCTCGACGAGGGGATTCGGATTCCGATGGAGCAGGTCTCACAGATACGTCTGCATATCGACTTTTAGGGAGGATTTGGGTTTTGGCAAGAAAAATCACAAAGGAGAAGAACGGCGGCAAGGAGTTCCTTCAGACCCTGAAGGAGCTTGCGTACGAGAAGGGCATCGATGAGGAACTGCTCTTTAAGACCATCGAGGCGGCGCTGATATCGGCATACAAGCGCAATTTCAGCTCGAAGGAGAACGTCCGTATTTCTCTGTCGCGTGAAACAGGGGCGTTTCACGTCTTTGCCATCAAGACAGTTGTCGAGGAAGCAGAGAACGACATCGAGCAGATCTCCCTTGCACAGGCGCGCGCCATCAGCCCCGACTATGCGGTCGGCGATGTGGTCGAGATCGAGGTAACCCCGGCAAACTTCGGCCGCATTGCAGCGCAGACAGCGAAGCAGGTCGTCATGCAGCGGCTGCGGGAGGCGGAGCGCGGCATTGTCTACAAGGAGTACGAGAATCGTTCGTCGGATATCGTTACGGGCATTGTTCAGCGCGTCGAAGGGCGCAATGTGTTCGTCGACATCGGTCGCGCGGAGGCGGTGCTCATGGCGACAGAGCAGCTGCCGACGGAGGAATACAGCTATGGAGACACCCTGCGTGCCTATATCATTGAGGTGAAGCGCACGGCGCGCGGTCCGCAGATCGTCCTCTCGCGCACGCACCCGGGTCTGCTCAAAAAGCTCTTTGAGCTGCAGGTGCCCGAGATGCAGGAGGGCGTGGTCGAGATCAAGTCCATCGCACGCGAGGCGGGGAGCCGCTCGAAGGTTGCGGTGTACTCCTCAGAGGAGCGCGTTGACCCGATCGGCGCGTGTGTCGGCCCCCACTATATGCGTGTGCAGGCGGTTGTTGACGAGCTGGCGGGCGAGAAGATCGACATTGTGAAGTGGAGCGACGATCCCGCGACCTACATTGCGAACTCGCTGAATCCCGCGAAGGTGATCTCGGTCGCTGTGAACGAGGCAGAGAAG
>CALJPB010000234.1 GCA_937981305.1 uncultured Selenomonas sp. | reverse complement strand
AACCTCCTCGCGCTCAACGCTGCCATCGAGGCAGCGCGCGCGGGCGAGGCAGGGCGCGGATTCGCTGTCGTCGCTGAGGAGATCCGCAAGCTCGCCGAGCAGTCGCGCGGCTTTACGGATGAGATCAACGGCATCATCGGTGAGCTCAAGACGAAGTCGCAGCAGGCGGTCGATACGATGGAGGTCTCCAAGAAGCTGGTCGAGGAGAGCAACGTCAACCTCGGACGCACGCAGCGCCGCTTTGAGATGATTGCCGAGGCGGTCGAAGGTGCGAACAGCGTTGTCACGAAGCTGAACGAATCCGCCGAGAAGCTGACGGAGAAGAACAAGGCGATCGCTGCTGTCGCCAACAAGCTGATGGATATGGCGAACGAGAACGATGTGACGACGGATGAGGCAGAGGCCGCCGTTGACACGCAGACGCAGGCACTCGGCGACATCGCCGAGGCGAGCGAGAGCCTTGCGCAGATTGCAACCGATCTGCAGAACGAGATCGAGCGTTTCCGCGTCTGATCGTCGGTTACCTAATATATTGACATTGAAAAGCCCTGCCGCAGGAATGCGGCAGGGCTTTTGCATACGTACGGTCTTATCGCAGCAGGAAGAACAGCGCGGGATAGACGAGGAAGAAGAAGGCAATGCTTGTCGTGAGGAAACCTGAGATGGTGTAGTCCACGTTGAGACGGTAGAGCTTTGCCGCCGTAACGGAGTTGATCGCACCCGGTGTGACGGAGAAGACGAGAATCGCGCCGAGGAGCATGGGGTCACGGACGAACGGATAGGAAATCGCCATCATGAAGGCGGGCAGGATGAGGAAGCGCAGGGCAAAGAGGTCGAGGGTGTACGGGGCATAGCGTCGTGCGCGGTGGAGATTGACAAGCGCGCCGACGGGCAGCATGCCGAACCATGCGCCGAAGTGGATGAGTCCCTCGAACGCCGTACCGACGGCGGGCGGGCGTTCGATGCCCGCCGCATTGAGCGCAAGTCCCGCTGCCATGCCGAGGATGCTGAGCTGGTTCCACGAGAGGAAGATGTCGAGGAAACGCATATGGATCTTGCCGCCGCCCCCATGATTCTTGTACTGCAGATAGTAGTACTGTGCCATTGGAAACACGGCAAGCACGAGCATCAGTGTCTGGAATATGCCCATGATCTGTGCGTAGGCAAATCCCTGCTCCCCATAGATGATGTAGGCGCAGACACCGCCAACGGTGGTGATGTTCGACATCATCGCATTCGCCAGGTATGCGCCGCGATCCAGAGGACTCCGATATTTGCGGATGAAGAATGCCCAGCCCACAAGGCCGGGGAAGAGGACGATGAGGATGCCGTAGATCGGGATGAGGGCGAGATCCCACGAGATCGGGAGCGTCCAGCAGCTCATGAGGGCGAGCACGGTGTAGATGATGATGACGTTCAGGCGCAGGATGCGGCTGATGAGTTCGTCGGAGATTTTCCCGTGCCGATAGAGGAGATAGCCGACAATGAGCGGCGCGAGGAGATCGGTAAAAAGATAAATGATGCGAAAATCGGAATTGTCCATAGGAAATGCTTCTTTCTAAGACCCTGCCATATGGTTTGTTTTGGAGCACTGCTTGACGACACAGGGATGAACGCTTCTACCGGAACAGGAAGAAGGTGACGGGGAAAAGCACGGTGAGATAGAGGATGGTGGTGACAAGGAAGACGGCAATCGTATAGTCGACATTGAGTCGGTAGAGACGTGCGGTGAGCGTCGCGTTGATCGCAGCAGGGACGCTGGCAAAGATCACGAGCGCGTTCTGCACGATCGGGTCACGGATGAAAAGCTGCGCCGCTGCATAGGTCACGAGCGGAACGATGAGGAAGCGCAGCAGAATCATATCCGCTGTCAGGTAGAAGAAATGGTGTGCACGGCGAATGTTGATGAGAGAACCCACGGGGAGCATAGCGAACCATGCGGAGACGTGGATGATGTAGGAAAACGCCTCCGAAAGCACAGGAGGACGTGCAAATCCGCCGATATTCAACAGGAGCCCTGCCGCCATGCCGAGGATGCTGAGCTGATTCCATGAGACGAGAAGTCCGAGGAAACCGCGCCCTTCCATGCGTGCCGTGCGGCCGTGTGCCTTGTGCAGGAGGTAGAAATACTGTGCAGCGGGGAAGGCGAGGAGGACGAGGGTGAGGTTTTGGCAGGCACCGCCGATCTGCGCGTAAGCAAAGCCGCGTTCTCCATAGATGATGTAGGCACAGATACCACCGAGCGTGCCGATGTTCGAGAGAAGCGCGGAGATCAGATGTGTGCCACGGTCAATGGGGCTGTGAAATCGCCGACCGAGAAAACGCCAGCTGAGAAACCCCGGAAAGAGGATGATGAGTGCGAAGAATGCTGGCAGCAAGAGCAGATCTCGCGTGAGCGGCAGTGCCCAGAAGCTGAAGAGCGAGAGCAGGGTGAAAAAGACAATGACGTTGATGCGAATGAGACGGTTGACCGCTGTATCCGAGAGCAGCCGCCGCTGATAGAGCACATAGCCGACGACGAGCGGCAGGATCAGATCGGTGAGGAGATAGACGAGCCGCGCATTGATTTCATCCACAAAATCCCAACCTTTCCCCTATTCCTCAA
>CALJPB010000233.1 GCA_937981305.1 uncultured Selenomonas sp. | reverse complement strand
CGAATCAGCGACGGCGAACAAGGAGGTCATCATGCCGGGCTACACGCATCTGCAGCGTGCTCAGCCCATCCTCTTTGCCCATCACCTTATGGCATATTTTGGTATGCTCGTGCGTGACTTTGAACGATTTCAAGGAGTATATGCGCGGACGGATATCATGCCGCTCGGCGCAGGCGCTCTTGCAGGAACGACACTGCCGATTGATCGAATTTTTGTCGCGAAGCGGCTGAATTTCGAGCGCATCTATACGAACAGTCTGGATGCGGTCAGCGACCGTGACTACATTCTCGAATTCCTCTCTGCTGCATCCATCCTCATGGTTCATCTCTCGCGCCTCTCGGAGGAGATCATCCTCTGGTGCTCGCGCGAATTCTCCTTTGTCGAGTTGGACGATGCACACTGCACGGGCTCGTCCATGATGCCCCAGAAGAAGAACCCTGATGTCTCCGAACTCGTGCGTGGCAAAACGGGGCGCGTGGTCGGTCATCTCATGGCAATGCTCACGGCGGTGAAGGGACTCCCGCTCGCCTACAACAAGGACTTGCAGGAGGACAAGGAGGGGCTGTTTGACACCATTGACACAGTGAAGTTCAGCCTTGCCGTCTACGCACAGCTCATCCGCGGGATGAAGGTGCGTGCGGATGTCATGCGTCATGCCGTCGCGGCGGACTTCTCGAATGCGACCGACCTCGCGGACTATCTTGTGCGTAAGGGAATGCCGTTCCGTCAGGCACACAGCGTCTCGGGACAGGCGGTCGCGCTCTGCATTGAGCGCGGCATCTGGCTCGCAGACCTGCCGCTCGCGGATTATCAAAAACTCTCCGCGCTCTTTACGGAAGATGTGTATGAGGCAATCCGTCCCGAGACCTGCGTTGCATATCGGAACTCTTACGGCGGCACCTCGTACGAGCAGGTGGAAATGCAGCTTGCGGCGGCGCGCGATCTGATCGCAGAGGAGGAAGGCGTTGTCTCTGCATGGGCGCAAAAGCAGGAAATTCTCTGAGAACTTATCCCCAGCGATTCCTAAAATTTCATTGTATCCTAAATGGAAAATAATATATTTCCCATATTTTCAGTGGATAATACAACTATACTTGAAAGGAGGAATTACGATGAAGAAATATGCGGCTCTGGCTGCGGCAATTGCTCTGTCTGTTTCCTCGGCGGCAATGGCGGCTCCGCTGAACCATATTGGGACGCATGATACGGCTGTCGGTGTCGGCACGAAGGAAGCGTACATCGAGCATAAGGCAACGGATGAGATCACGGTCGGTGTGGCACGCAATGATCGTGACGAATATGGCAATCCGAAGGATGCCTATTTGCAGTACAACGTCTTTGACCAGAACATTCGTCTGCTCGGCGGCTATCGCTGGGGCATGAAGCAGGAAAACAGGAACAATGTCTTTGCGGGGCTTGGTCTCAGTACACCGACGGTGCTCGGGTTTCATGCGTACGCATCCTACATTGCAGGTAAGGACTTCAACGAGTCCCAAGTAGGGTTGAACAAATCTCTGATTGCAAATCTGGATTTCAATCTGAACTACCATAATTTCAAGCCGGATCACGGCAGCCGTGAGAACGGCGTTGGTGTCGGTCTGACAATGCGTTTTTGATTGTTTTGAAACATTGGGCACTCCCTGCATAAGTTGGGGAGTGCCTTTTTTGTGTGATGATAAATTTTATTTGCATTGTTTGTGTCAGGATGGTAAAATAACCCCTAAGTGAATGGATCGGATCATTTTTCTTGCAGTTTTCGGCGTTGCTGTGCGGTCGTATTTTTTCACGGCAAGATGAACGGAAACCGCGTTTTCCCATGTGGCGGCGAGGGAGAATAGACTTCTTCGGTCGCTGTATTTTCGTGTGGGTGAATTCTGATTTCATGATCGAATGGATGAGCAATTATTTTATAAAGGGACAAGGAGAAGATGTCCCATATCTATGGAGGTGTGTTTTTTGTCGTTAAATCGTAATGGCAATCATGGGAAAAATGTGCAGAAGGTACAGGTCATACCGCTTGGCGGTCTTGGCGAGATCGGAAAGAACATGACTGCCATCCGTGTGGATGATGAGATTCTCGTTGTGGACTCGGGGCTGATGTTCCCCGAGGAGGATATGCTCGGCATCGACCTCGTCATTCCGGATATTACCTATCTGATCGAAAACAGGGACAAGGTCAAGGCAATCGTCCTGACGCATGGTCATGAGGATCACATCGGAGCGCTGCCCTATGTGATGAAGCAGATTCCCGCGCCCGTCTACGGGACGCGTCTGACGCTGGGGCTGATCGGGAACAAGCTCAAGGAGGACCAGCCCACCCTCAAGACCCGCATGAACACTGGCTCTTTCGGGTTTGCCCGGACCGAGTTCACATACTTATCCACTGATTCTGTGAAAAAGCGCATATCTCCCGACCGATGAACGGTAACCGGCCTGTCACCTTTGCATCCCTTAAGTACGGCTTCAGGCGCCGCCAAGTCGCTGGACTTGTCAACAGGTAGAGAACGATTCCTGTTCAGTCACGGAGATCCCCAAGAGATACCCACTGCGCAGGGACGCTCCCGAGCACCGA
>CALJPB010000232.1 GCA_937981305.1 uncultured Selenomonas sp. | reverse complement strand
ATAGCAGGTTTTTCCGAAAAAAAAAGGAAGTAAAAGGGAACAAAAAAGACAGTTGAAAACGCTTTCGAGTTATCCACAGTTGTATACAATCTGTGCAAAACGCCCTGCATATTTACGGAGTATAAAGTTTCAGCTGCGCGGGGCACATCAGCACACCAAACAGCATGAGGGCAACATCGCGCAGTGCCTTACGTCCCCGCACCTTTGCCCATCGCTCCGTATAGGAGACACAGAGCGCCGCTTGCAGCCATGTCACACCATCCATATAGCGTGCCCGTATCAGCGTTCTTTCGACCTCGTCCAGCGACGCAAGCGCACCATCAATCCTGCGCATGATACGCTCCAACTCATCGCGCCGCTCCCTCATCCCGGCAACACGCCCCTCCATCCTCATACGCCTTGCCGCAGCCGCCTCGGTGCTCGTCAGCTCCCCGCATCCCCCCTGCACACCGTCCTCCCCGTAGCGGACAGAGCCGATCGGCACATCCAGCAGGGCGGACTCCCGCGCCATGATCTCCTCCGTGAGATTGAGCGCGGCGACCTTCATTTTGTTGTAGTTCATGAGCAGCCGTTTTGTTTCCCTGATATAGTCGCCGTACTCCCTCACGCCCGTTCCTCCTGTCTCATCATTTTGTTGATGTCGCCAATATGTTCAGAACTCACCAAAAGAGCGGTGATATGCCGCTCTTTTTCTGTCCCTCAAAAGGGAATATCCTCATCCGCCACCGCACGCCCGGGGAATGCTTCATCGTTCCCGCCGCTCTTTCCCGCGCCCTTGCTGTCACAGAACTCCATACTCTGAACAATGACCTCCGTCACATAGACCTTGCGCCCATCCTTGTCGTAGTTGCGCGTCTGGATGCGCTCCTCCACGGCGATCTTCTGCCCCTTCGAGACGTATTGGGCAATCACCTCCGCCGTCTTCTCCCACGCCACGCACGGGATAAAATCCGTTTGTTTTTCCGCATCTGCGCTCCTGCGCCTGTCAATCGCAAGGGTGAATTTCGCGCACGCCTTGCCGCTCTGTGTGTATCTTACCTCTGGATCGCGTACCAGCCGTCCGATTCCTACCCATG
>CALJPB010000231.1 GCA_937981305.1 uncultured Selenomonas sp. | reverse complement strand
GCGGTGGACAGTGAGTATTATGTCAACGATGCGGGGAATCAGATGAATCTCCTTGCCGTGTCGGTCAATGCACGCTATCTGGAACTCCTTGGCAACGAGATGGACTTTCCCGATAACGGCTATCATGGGGCGGACATCGTGGAGACGGCGCAGCGCATCATTGACCGCGAGGGGGACAAGTACCTTGCACTTCCCGAGGATGAGCGCCTGAAATTGTTTCAGGATGTCGCCTACCGTGAGAAACTGGCGGCACTGGAGGAGGATTTGGCGGACTTCGGTGTGACCTTTGACCGCTGGTACAGCGAGCGTACGCTCCATCCCGATGCCGTGCGGCGCGTTGTGGATGTGCTGCTCGAATGCGGCAAGGCGTACGAGCAGGATGGTGCGGTCTGGCTGCGCTCGACGGACTACGGCGACGATAAGGATCGTGTGATCTTCCGCGATAACGGTGTGCCGACCTACCTTGCGGCGGACATCGCCTACCATGACGACAAGTACAGGCGCGGCTACGGACGGCTCATCAATATCTGGGGGGCGGATCACCACGGCTATGTGGCGCGTGTCAAGGCGGCGATGGCGGCGCTCGGACACAATCCGGAGCATCTGACAGTGCTCCTCCTCCAGATGGTGAGTCTCTATCGTGACGGCGCACTTGTGAAACTGAGCAAGCGCACGGGGGAGACGGTCACGCTGCGTGAGCTGATGGAGGAGGTCGGTGTGGATGCCGCTCGATACTTTTTCCTCATGCGCTCCCTGGACAGTCAGCTCGACTTTGATCTCGATCTTGCCAAGAAGAAATCAAATGAGAACCCCGTCTACTATATCCAGTATGCGCACGCCCGTATTTCGAGCATTTTCCGTCAGGCGGATGAGGCGGGGATCGCGGTAAAGGCTGGGCGCGAATTGGAACTTCTGACGGATGAGACGGAGATCCTGCTCATCAAGAAGATTGCATCCTATCCGGAGGAGATTGCGCGTGCCGCTGCGGATTTTGCCCCGCAGCGCATCGCACGCTACAGTCATGAACTGGCGGGTGCATTCCACTCCTTCTATAACAAATGCCGTATTGTCGGGCAGGACGCGTCGCTTGCGGGGGCACGCCTCGCCCTCGTCATGGCGACGGGACACGTGATCCGCCACAGCCTCGGCGTGCTCGGCGTATCGGCACCCGAAACAATGTAACCGCAGCTTGAAAGGAGCGTATTCATGGATTTTGAACATATGTCGGAAGTCGATGTTGCCCATTACATCCTTACGCAAAAAAAAGAGCCCATCCACTACAAGGATCTGATTCTCGAGGTGATCGAGACGAAACACAAGCCCGTCCAGTCGCTTGCGATGGCAATCTCTGAGATCTATACGATGATGAACATGGACAGCCGCTTCCACTATGAGGGAGAGAGTCGGTGGGGGCTGACGGAGTGGGTGCCGCCCGAGGTCAAGCGCTCCTCGTCCCGCTCCTCGGGGGGCGCGACAAAGACTGCTCTCACGAAGGAAGCGGCACGCAAAAAGAAACTTGAGAGTATCCAGAACTGAAACAGGGATGTGCGGAGGAACGACATGGCAAAATATATTTTCGTCACGGGCGGCGTGGTCTCATCGCTCGGCAAGGGCATAACAGCGGCGTCGCTCGGCCGCCTGCTCAAAAATCGTGGGTTGAAGGTCACAATTCAGAAATTCGATCCCTACATCAACATTGATCCAGGCACGATGAGCCCCTATCAGCATGGGGAGGTTTTTGTGACCGATGACGGCGCGGAGACGGATCTCGATCTCGGACATTACGAGCGTTTCATCGACATCAATCTCACGAAACGCTCGAATATCACGAGCGGCAAGGTCTACTGGTCGGTGCTCAACAAGGAGCGTCACGGCGACTACCTCGGCTCAACGGTGCAGGTGATCCCGCATATCACAAATGAGATCAAGCAGCGTGTCTACGATGTGGCGAAGGCGGATAACGCCGATGTGGTCATCACGGAGATCGGCGGCACGGTCGGCGACATCGAGAGTCTGCCGTTCCTGGAGGCGATTCGCCAGGTCAAGAAGGAAGTCGGCAAGAACGACGCGCTCTACATCCATGTCACCCTGCTGCCCTACATCGGTGCGGCGGGCGAGCTGAAGACGAAGCCGACGCAGCACAGCGTCAAGGAACTTCGCGGCATCGGCATCCAGCCCGACATCCTTGTCTGCCGCGCGGAAAAAGAGATTTCGAGCGATATGAAGGAAAAGCTTGCTCTCTTCTGCGATGTGGACAAGAGCGCCGTCATTGAAAACCTCACGGCGCCGACGATTTACGAGGTTCCTCTGATGATGGCGAAGGAAGGCCTCGACAAGATTGTGCTCGAAAAGCTCCACATGGACTACAGCCCGGCGAACATGGAAGAGTGGGAGAAGATGGTCTTCAAGATCAAGCATCCCGCGAAGAAGGTCAAGATCGCCGTCGTCGGCAAGTATGTGGATCTGCCCGACGCCTATATGTCGGTGACGGAGGCGCTGCACCATGCGGGCATCGCGAACGATGCGGACGTCAAGATCGCCTGGGTCAATTCGGAGGCAATCGAGGCGGCGGACGTCGAGCTCAGCGAGGTCTTTGCAGGGTGCAAGGGAATACTCGTTCCGGGCGGCTTCGGCGACCGCGGCGTCGAGGGCAAGATTCGCGCCGTGCAGTACGCGCGTGAGAACGCGATTCCGTTCCTCGGACTGTGCCTCGGCATGCAGTGCGCCGTCATCGAGTTTGCGCGTCACGTCTGCGGCATGACAGACGCCCATTCGACGGAATTCAATCACGAGACGAAGCATCCCGTCATCGACCTCATGCTCTCGCAGAAGGACGTCGAGGACAAGGGAGGTACAATGCGCTTGGGGACTTACCCGTGCAAGCTTCGGGAAGGCTCGAAGAGCCTTGCCGCTTACGCGGAGGAAGAAATCAACGAGCGCCATCGCCATCGCTACGAGTTCAACAACGATTTTCGTGCCGAGCTTGAGCGTGCGGGGCTTGCCGTCGCGGGAACGCTGCCCGACGACAGCCTCGTCGAGATCGTCGAGGTCAAGAACCATCCGTGGTTCGTCGGCTCGCAGTTCCATCCCGAGCTGAAATCGCGCCCGAATCATCCGCATCCGCTGTTTCGTGATTTCGTGAAGGCGGCTCTTGAAGTGAAATGAGGATCTTTCTGACATTGCTTTTGGCGGCGCTTTTCTGCAGCGCCGCCCTTTTTTCAGAAAATGCTGCTTCCGCTTCGGCGCAAGGGGAGAACGCCCGGACGGCATCAGGGCGAAGGCCGGAGAGCGGCGTCGTCGAGGGCTTCTACGGCAGACCGTGGACGGAGGCCGAGCGGCGCATGATGCTGCACTTCTTGGGCGAGCACGGCATGAATCTCTACGTCTACGCGCCGAAGGACGATCCGTACCATCGTGAGAAGTGGCGTGAGCCGTATCCGCCGCAGGAGATGCTCGCGCTGAAGCGCCTTGCCGCCGAGGCGCGGACGGCGGGCGTGGAATTGGTATTCGCTGTATCGCCGGGGCTTGATCAGCGCTTTTCGGGCTGGGCGGGTGAGGCGGGTGAAAAGGCCATGCTGCGAAAGCTGGAATCTGTTCATGCGATGGGCGTA
>CALJPB010000230.1 GCA_937981305.1 uncultured Selenomonas sp. | reverse complement strand
CCGCAGCCTCGGTATGATCCGACAGCTGCAGAAGGTGCTCTACGATGAGCACTATATCGCCTGTGAGCTCGATCACGAGATGGACTATGTGAAATACGTGGAGAGCTTCGGCATCAAGGCGGTTGGTGTGTCAACGCAGGAGGAGTTTGCAGCGGCGCTCAAGAGCGCACTGGAGGACAGAACACACCCGCGCGTCATTGTGATGGATGTGTGGCGCAGTTTCGTGGAGCCGATGGCGAAGGGCGGTGCGCGCATTGATGAGTTTGTGGACTTTAAGTAGACGTTTTTCCCGCGCGTGCAGGAGGGGGGAGCACGGCTTCTCCCTGCTCTCGACCCTGCTTGCCGTGATGATTCTCGCGGTGGTGCTTGCGATTGCCGTGCCGCGCTTCTCCTCTGCGCTTGCAACGGCGAATACCGTGCGGATACAGGCGGATCTCACGACGCTCGATACGGCGATTGTGCTCTATCAGACGGCACATGGGACGACCCCGACCAAACTCTCCGATTTGGAGCCGTATGTGACCAATGCGGAAAAGCTAAAGCCGCCCTCGGGAAATGTGATTCTCGATGGGAAGGAATCGTCTTTGACCAATCCGACTTATGAGATTACGACAAACGATAAGAAGGTTTGTCGTGCGACCTGTGACGGAAAGACGGCGGAAGCATTCCGTCCGAAGGAATAATCGGTGCTCCCGTGGAGGGAGCTGCTGTGTCAGAGAAACGGAGGCATATGCCATGCGGGAGGAGGCGCAGCTGCTTGTTCTGGAAGGTCGGCCGCTGCTTCTGCTGACTGTCCTGTGGCTCTTCGCTGTCGGCGGTATTCTCTTTATCTGCGGCGTTGGCGCACGCGCTCTGTGTGGCGGGCTCTTTGCGGCTGTTGTCCTGTGGCTTTCCTTTCTCGATCTGAGGGATGGTCTGCTCTATGATGTGATTACTCTGCCGTTTGCGGCGGCGGGGCTTCTGTTTTCTCTGGTGGGCTTTTCCGTGCCCGTGGCAAATGCGGTAATTGGTGGGACGCTTTGCGGCGTCTTATTTTATTGCCTGTATATTGCCGCGCGGGGCGGGCTTGGCGGCGGCGATGTGAAATTTGCCGTGGGGCTTGGCGTGTGGCTCGGCTGGGAGGATGCGGTGGTCGCTGTCTGGATTGCCTTTTTGCTCGGCGGCATTGCGGCCCTGTTTCTGCTTGTCACGCGGCGCAGAGGGCGGCGCGACGGGATCCCGTTCGGACCTTTTCTCGCACTGGGCGGGTATGTCGCCTTTGTCGCGGGATCCGCGCTCTGGCAGCTTTATATGGGGCTCCTCTAGTGGGGAATATGCGCGGTATGGCGCTCCTTTCGGTCCTTGTCGTGCTTGCTGTTTTTGGCACGGTTCTCTCGGCGGTATTCCCGGTCGCGCGTGAACTCTACGCGCAGGCTGCGGTGGAATACGAGGCCATCCGGCTCATCGGAGAACTGCGCCACATACAGGCGGTGAGCCGTATGACGGCGACGCCGCTCTCCCTGTTTGAAGGTCAGATCGCGTGGAAACGCGTGCCGCTCCTGCGCATTCACGCTGGCGGCTATACGGTCAGTCATCCGTACAATGGCGTTGTGTATGCCCATACGCCGCTTCCGCTTGTCTCGTTCAAACAGGAGACGCAGAAGAATATGCCCATCGTGTTTGACCGCAACGGCGGCGTTGGTGAGGAGAGTCACAATATGACAATCCGCGTCTACGCTGTGGGCTGTGAGGATGTTGCTCTGCGTGTTGTGATTGATGGTGCGGCACGAATCCGCCTGGAACGGAGGAGGTAGTATGCACCGAACGAGGTGTGGCGAGGCGGGGCACGTTCTCCTTGAGGCTGTTCTGCTCGGGCTGATTGTACTTGCGGTAGCGGCTTCGCTCGGCATTTTCGCGCGTACCGCGCTTTTGCGGGAGTACGCCGCTGCGCGTATGGAGGCGGCACTTGTCGCACGCGCACAGTTTTCCCGCATGGAGGCGGCACTGGATACAGGGGTGCCGCCCCCATGCGGCGTGACCGAAGTCCGTGCAAATGAGCGCATCTATCGGGTCGAAACCTCAGTCACACGGACAGAGGATTTTTACGATGTGCAGCTGCGGCTTTCGTGGCAGATCGCGGGGCACGCGGAAACGGTGGATTTTGTGCGGAGGATGCGGCATCATGTGCGCGTGGAAGATACGTCCGGAACGTAATGATTGTGTGCGGGGCTTCCTGCTCACGGAGCTTGCCGTTGCACTGTCGGTCTTTGCACTCCTTCTGACGTTTCTTGCATTTGCACTCATGTGGAGTGTGCGGAGCTTTCGGCAGGAGTTGGCGGATGCCGAGCTGGAGCAGGAAATGCAGATCGCTGCGGCGCGGATTGTGGAGTCCGCCCTGCTGTCCGACCATATCGGCGAGCGGCAGCGCGGGATCTATGAGATGCGGCAGTGGGCGCGTACGGGCGCGGCACTTGACCGATATTGGCTCAGCGACGAGAATTTGGTGCTCAATGCGGTCACCAATCCGATCACCGGGGCATTCGAGGGGGCGGGCGTTCACATTACGGCGTTTTGCGTGGAGGAGGACGTGCACGTTCCGCGCCTCTATCACATTGAGATGAGGGGGGAGAGTACGGTGACGGGGCGTACATACAGCATTGCGACGGCAGTTTATCTGCGGGAGGATATGGGTGGACGGCAGCGATGAACGCGGCGTAGTCTCCCTCGTCGGGCTCTGTGTACTCATGGTGGTGCTCCTGTTCGGTCTTGCCCTGGCACATTTCGTGCACAGCGGCGGTGCGGTCGCAGCGGAGTATGAGCGTGAGATGCAGCTGCGGCTTGCGGCGGAGAGCGGTGTGGAGACGGCTGCCGCACGGCTCGAAGCCTCTGCGTCCGCCTATGGCGTACCGCCCGATCGAGGCACACACAGGCAGGTGACGATAGATCGTATCCCTATGGCAGACGGCATTGAAGTGTCCGTCTTTATCGAACCGCCGTCGGAGCACGCGCCGGCGGGGACGCTTGAGGTCGCTGCGGTAGCACGCGACGTGAGTGCACGGATGCCGGACGGTGGGACATGGCAGCGTGCAAAGATCGTTCGTGCACGTTTGGAGAAAAAGGGGGAGCGCTATGTTTGGCGGCGTTGGTTTTAGCCTACACCCGCCGCGCGCGGGGGTAGGGCTGTATCCTTCGGATCATGGCTTGGTGCTCGTTCGGCTGGATGCTCCCGAAGCGGTGGACGGTGCGTGGCAGGTTACGGAGTCGCGCACGGCGGAGCACGGCTGCCCGGCTCCCTCGGAGGCGCGTGCGCTGGCTTCGTTCGTTCGTGCGGAACTCGTGCGTGCGGGGTGGGAGCAGCTTCCGCTTGCGCTCGCGCTTCCCGCCGCCGAGGCGGAGACTGGACTGCGGGAGCTTCCCGTACGGCTCGCGGGTGCGGAGCTGCGGGCGGCACTTCTCTGGGCGGAGCGTGCGGAGGAGGATGAGCGGGGGGAGCAGAGGCCTTGTGAGCGGTGTATTTGCTGCATGGAGCTGCCTGACTGCCCGTCGCCGTGCTATTGGATGGCGTGTATGGAGGAGGAGCGTGTACGGGGGTATTTCGCTGCATTCCGTGCGCTGAGTCTCGATCTGCGGCGGCTTACGATCTGCCCGGAGGAGGAAAGCGCATATGCGGATATGATTGCGGCGGCATATGTGAGCCGTACGTCATGGGAGCCGGTGCGCTCCGAGGATACCCCTGCTGTCTATGCAGGAATGCTCCTATATGCGGGGGCGGCGGAGCATCTCTACTGGACGGAGGAGAAGCCGCTGCGCGAACACATTCGCACGGCGGCTGCACCGCTGATCGCTGTTCTTGCGACCGTGTTTTTTGCCGCTTGTGTGAGTGCCGACGTTGCGGCCTGTATGACGGCGCAGGATGCTGCTGCGTATGCCGGGGCGGAGCTGCAGCAGCACGCGTCCGAATACGGCCACATGGAGAACTTTTTCGCACGGCACAATGATGTCGCGCAGCGCGAGGAAGCGTTGTGCGCGTTTTCCACAGAATCTTTGCCGCTGCGTGCGCTGCTTGTACATCTTGGCGGTGTATCGGTGGACGGCATCCGCTTTACGGGGGTGCGGGCGGAGGGGCGGACTGTCCGTATGGACGGCGTTGCGGAAGACTATACGGCACTCGCCGCATTTATGAAAATCATGGAGGAGGATTCCTTTTTTCCCACAGCGGTTACGCTTTCGGATACGGGGACGGTACCGTCAAGGGATCGTGAGGCAGCGTCTGTGATCCGTTTCACACTGCACAGCGACTGGTAGGAGGGCGGATGGAGCGGTTTTCAGAACGTCGGTGCATGGCGCTTGCATTGAGTTGGGCGACGAGTCTCTGCCTTCTCTATACTTTCGTACTTGCACCGTATCTGTCGGCAATGCGAGAGGCTGCATATGCTGCGCGGATGGAGGCGCAGGTGCAGTGTGCTCGAGTGGATGCCTATCATCAGATGCTGCTGCGCGATACACAGGCGGAGGAAAAGCTGCATCTGCGTCAGCTGCGCCTTGCCCGTGCGCTCCCGGAGGGGGGCGGTCAGGGGGACTTTATCCATGCGTCGGAGACGTTCGCGCGGCGCAGCGGGGTGACCATTGACGCAGTCACAGCAATGCCTGCCGTACGTACGGATCCCCTGGTCATACAGCCGATGGAGCTGCATCTGCACGGTAATTATTTTGATGTCCTCTCGTTCCTTCACGGGATAGAGGAGGGGGAGCGTGCAGTTCGTTTCGGCGATTTTGCACTGACCACAGAGGGGACTGTTGTACACGCTGTCCTTCGCATCGAGATTGCGGCGTACGCAGGGGCGGAACAGCCGAGGGATATGGGGCATGGCGCTGTTCCTGATAAATAAACGTATGCTGCATGGCAGGAAAAGAAAAAAATAAAGCGAATTTATTTTTTAGATCGAATATGGTTCTTACATAAATAGGGGGATTTGGATGAGTCATCTGCGTTTTGTCACGGGCGGCGAGTCGCATGGAGCAGCACTGACGGCGATTCTGGACGGGATGCCGGCGGGGCTGCGCATTTCGCGTGCGGAGATTGATGCACAGCTGGCACGCCGTCAGCAGGGGTACGGACGCGGCGGACGCATGAAGATCGAGACGGATCGCATCGCGGTTCTCTCGGGACTGCGCTTTGGCGAGACGCTGGGCGCACCGATCACTCTGCAGGTGGTGAACCGCGACTTTGCAAACTGGACGGAGCGTATGGATCCCTTTGGTGCGCCGTCGGGGGCGCGGGTGACCGCCGTTCGTCCGGGGCACGCCGATCTTGCGGGTGTGCTCAAATATGACCGCCATGATGCGCGTGACATCCTTGAGCGATCGAGTGCACGCGAGACGACGATGCGTGTCGCCGTCGGTGCGGTCTGCCGTCAGCTGCTCGCCGCCGTCGGCGTGACCGTCGTCTCCCACGTGACGGAGATCGGCGGTGTGGCGGTGGATCGTGCGGCCATCCGTGACGAGGACATCGGCGTGACGAACAGTGATGATCTGAACTGCTGCGATCCTGCGGCAGAGATACGGATGAAAGCACGCATCGACGAGGCACAGGAGGCGGGTGACACGCTCGGCGGCATTTTTGAGATCGTTGTGCGTGGACTGCCCGTCGGGCTTGGAACGCATACGCAGTGGGATGCGCGCCTCGATGGGAAGATTGCGGGCGCTGTGATGTCCATTCAGGCGATCAAGGGCGTGGAGATCGGTGCGGGCTTTGCGTGTGCGCATCTGCCGGGCAGTGCGGTTCACGACGAACTCTATCGGGGCGCAGATGGCCGTCCCTGTCGCAGGACAAACCGCGCGGGCGGTCTTGAGGGCGGCATGACGAACGGAGAACCGCTCATCGTGCGCGCAGCGATGAAGCCCATCCCTACGCTGATGACCCCGCTGCATACGGTCGATCTTGAAACAGGTGCGGAGGTCTCGGCGAGCAAGGAGCGCAGCGATGCCTGTGCCGTTCCCGCCGCCTCCGTCGTCGGCGAAGCGATGGTCGCCTTCGCCCTTGCCGATGCGATCTGCACGCAGTTTCATGCGGACTCCATGACGGATCTCCATGCCTCGCTTGCCGCCTATCGCACGCGGATGGAAAGACGATGGCAGACGCTATGAAGAACATCGTATTGATTGGCTTTATGGGGACGGGCAAGACGAGCGTCGGACATCTGCTCGCCGTACGTCTTGGCTGTGCCTTTCACGATCTCGACAAGAAGATTGAGGCGCGGTGCGGTATGACGATTCCTGCGATGTTTGAACAGCAGGGCGAACCGTATTTTCGCGCACGCGAGAAGGAAGCCGTGCGTGCTGTCTCAGCGCGTATGAACCTCGTCATTGCGACGGGCGGCGGCACGGTCAAGGATGCGGAGAATGTTGCGCTGCTGCGCCAAAATGGCATCCTTGTCGCCCTGACTGCCGACGTTGACACCATCCTGCAACGGACGGCGGCACGCGGTACACGCCCTGTTCTCGACGATGCCGACGCGGGCGACCGTCGTGCGGCGGTTGTGCGTCTGCTGGAGGAGCGCAGCTCCCTCTACGAGACAGCGGACATTACGGTCGATACGAGCGGGCGCGCCCCGCTCGAGGTGGCGGAGTATATCGTACAGGCGACGCGGATTTGGAGAAAATGATATGCGTAAGGTAATGGTCGAACTCGGGGCACGCAGCTATCCGATCGTGATCGGCAGCGGCATCGCCGACGAAATCATTTCGTTCGTGTCTCGGGCAGGGTACTCCGCACACGGCATGATCGTCACGGATACGAATGTTGCTCCGCTCTGCTCCGATGCTGTCGCAGGCATTGTTGCACGTGCGGGTGTGCACGCGGAGATCGTCACGATTCCTGCGGGCGAGTCGTCGAAGAGTCTCACACAGGCGAACGAACTTTTTACGCGTGCAATCGAGCTGGGCCTCGATCGGAAGTCTCCGATCATTGCACTTGGCGGCGGCGTGGTCGGCGACCTTGCGGGCTTCGTTGCGGCGAGCTATATGCGCGGCGTTCCTTTCATCCAGATGCCGACGAGCCTCCTCGCGCAGGTAGATTCCAGTGTCGGCGGCAAGGTCGCCGTCAATCATCCGCTCGGCAAGAACCTCATCGGTGCGTTCTATCAGCCCGATGCCGTCTTTGTGGATCTGGATCTGCTGCGGACGCTGCCCGCGCGGGAGATTGCAACGGGGCTCGGTGAGATCATCAAGTACGGCATCATCTGTGACGCGGACTTCTTTGCGTGGCTTGAGGAGCACTGCGCGGATGTCCTTACTCTCGAACCCGCCGCGGCGGCGCATATGATTGCGCGCTCCTGTGAGATCAAGGCGGATGTCGTGCGGCAGGACGAGCGCGAGGGGGGGCTGCGCCGCATCCTGAACTTCGGTCATACGATTGCACACGCCGTCGAGAAGGAGACGGGCTACACGTGCTATCGCCACGGCGAAGCAGTTGCGATTGGTATGATCGGGGCAGCGGATATCAGCGTTGCGATGGGGCTGCTCAGTACAGCGGATCTTTTCCGCATCGAACAGTTGATTCGCAGGATGGGGCTGCCGACCAGAGCCGAGGGCGTTGCACCGGATGCGATGTATAACGATCTTTTTCACGATAAAAAGACAGTAGGAGGACGTATTCATTGGGTGCTTGCCGAGGAGATTGGAACTGTTTCCGTGCACGCCGATGTTCCGGAGGATATCGTACGGAAAAAAATAATAGGACTTTCTTCCTAAAGCGGTTTAAGAAAATCTCTTATCTCAACGAATAATAAAATAGGGGGAGGTGGTTGGATGATTTGTCGACGTTTTTGTGGGTTTATACAAGCAATGATTTTCGCATTGCTTCTTTGCACAGGACATACCGTTGCTGCCGCAGATACGGAACTCTCATGGGAGTATTGGCAGGAGAATGTGCCAAACCCGGATGCCAAGATGGAGAGGACGGTTCCGGACTTTCCGAAGGATGAGGGGCGTTGGCGGCGGTTCAATCCGCAGTTCGGTGTATCCGCGCCCGAGGGGATGCACTATGTCTGGGTGCGTGTCTATATCCCGCCCGATACGGGGGTGGATGAGAGTCTGTTTTTCTCAACAATTGATCAGTCTGTGCAGATCTTTTTGGATGGTGTTTCCATCTATCGCTACGGAGATCTCTCGGTACACGGTCATTCCTACGGGCGCAAATGGCATCTCGTCGATCTGCCCGCATGGGCGGTCGGGCGGCAGCTCTATATGCAGATACACTCGGACAACATCTGGGTGCTTGGGCAGTTTGACCGCGTGCGGCTGGATCGTGCCTCACATCAGATCGAGAGGGTATTTCTCTATGACTTCCCCTACGTCAGCGGCATTACGGCGCTTGCAATCTTTATCATGCTGCTCGGGGTTTACTTCTTTACGGAAAAAGAGTTGCGCGATGTCTACCTGC
>CALJPB010000229.1 GCA_937981305.1 uncultured Selenomonas sp. | reverse complement strand
CAAGACGTACAAGACGAACTTCGACAAGGTGGAGACGATCTTCAACGACTCGAAGAAAACGGGTATTTTGGACGCGATGCAGCAGTTCTACTCCTCCTGGGTCAACCTCTCGGACTACGCGAGCGATGCCGCTTCGCGCACCTCGGTTCTCACGAAGGGCAACAACCTCGTTGACCGCATAAAGACGGCGGCAAAGCAGCTGCAGGGGCAGATCGAGGCGCAGTACAACGAGATCGGCATCCAGCTCGGCAAGCTCAACAACCTCACGAAGGAAATCGCACAGCTCAACAAGAACATCACCCTCGCCGAGACGAACGGCGGCAAGGCAAACGATCTGCGCGACCAGCGCGACCTCCTCGTCGACAAGCTCTCCGAGATCACGAACGTCAATGTTTACGAGGAGGCGAACGGGCAGTACACCGTCGTTTCGAACGGGATGTCGCTCGTGCAGCGCGAGAACTCTCTGACGCTCGAGCTGAGCGGGCCGATCAACAATATGCAGTACGGCATCTCTGATTTCTCCATCCGCGTGGTGGAGGCGGGCGGCATCGGCTACGTCCCGCAGAGCGGCATTCTAAAGGCACTGTCCGATACGATTGTGCAGGACAAGGGGCATATCGACCAGCTCGCGGACATCTCCGCGACCCTCCTCACGACGTTCAACGACGTGCACAAGCTGGGCGTCGGCATCGACAAGGAACAGACCTCGTGGATGAACTTCTTCGGGAAGAACAAGTTCAAGTCCCTGACAGGCACAACCTACGATCAGATGCAGTACACATGGCACGTGGACAACAATACCGGCGAGCGTTGGATGGAGGCGGTCGGTGCGACCGTGACCCGTACCAAAACGGCAGGTCCGCCCGCGCAGACCACGGTGACGACGTCGGCGGCGGCGGCGACTCCGGAGGATCGGCTGCGCTCCATGCAGATCATCAACGCACTCCAGGTCAGCGAGGAGCTGACCGCCCCCGGCGGGCAGAACTTCGTCGCCGCGCGGCAGATCGTGAACAAGACGACGGGGAACAGGGTCACTCCGAGCCTGAGCGCCTCCGGCTCGACCTATACCTACGATGACGATTGGGTCAACGGTACGGGCGACGGCACGATGGCCGTCGAGCTGAGCAAGCTCTTCAACATCGACCAGGCGACGGCGGCGAACCCCCGCGGATCGCTGAACCCGCGCGGCACGACGCGCGCCGTCAGCACAATCTCGATCAACCAGTACTACAACGGCATGATGAGCAAGCTCGGCGCGAATGCCGAGAACATCGACAAGACGATGAAACAGCAGGACGACCTCATGACGCAGATCTCCCAGTGGCGCCAGTCCACCTCGGGCGTGGACTGGAACGAGGAACTGACGAATATGCTCAAGTTCCAGACGGGCTACGGCGCGTGCTCACGCGTTCTGACGTCGATGGATGAGATGCTCGACAAGCTGATCAACGGCACGGGCATGGTCGGAAGGTAAGAGGTGAGACATGATACGCATCAGCAGCAACTACTCCGTACAGCGATATCAGCGTGATCTGAACGCGCTCGACTACACGAAAACCCGCCTCATGGAGCAGGGCGACGGCAGCAAGCTCCACCGTCCCTCCGACGACTCCGTCGGCTACTCGCGCTACCTGCGCTACAGCGTCTCCGAGGGGGAGAACGACCGCTACCAGGACAGCGTCAAGGCGGGGGTCTCGTGGATGAACTCGACGGAGAGCTCGCTCACGGCGATGGAGGACATCCAAAAGACCTTCAAGGCGAAAACCCTCCAGGCGGCGAACGACGACAAGGATGAAAAGGGCGGTGACTGGCCCGCGATCGCACGCGAGATGAAGGCGGGCATCGAGCAGATCGTCTCCCTTGGCAATACCCAGCTCGGTGATCGCTACATCTTCGGCGGACAGTCGGACCTAAGAGAGCCGTTTCAGATCTCAAACCCAAACGATCCAAAATCCCGCGGTGTGGCAAAGACCCTCGATGACCGTCAGGCGAACTTCTTCAAGGATGTGGGGGACAACGACAGCGCAGACTTCCTGCATCAGATGCTCTCACTTGAGGGCGGTGACGGCAACACCTACTACATGAACACGCTGAACGGCAAGGTCTACACGAAGGAGTTCGTGCAGGAAGGCTACAAGAACATGATCGCCAAGGGGTATAAGAACGAGGCGGAGGCGAATGCCGCCGGTGAGAGGACCTCCGTCGGCACCATTCCCGGCGTGACCAAGGCATCGAAATTCGTCAAGAACTATTTCAAGAACACGGGCGAGATCAATGCGGCGGGTAGTGCATGGTCACAAAATGTAGGCGGTGTCAACCTCACATTCTCCACCGTCCGTCAGCAGCTCGTCACCTACAGCGGCGATATGCGCTACATTTCGATGGTCAAGCAGAACGGCTCGACCGAACCCACGGCGGATACGGTGAACAAGACGGGCGCGGACGTGTTTGGACGCGACCTGTTTGACGACAAGAACTCCGGCAACGAGCCTTCGGGGACTGCGATGCTCAACAATATGCTCACCGTTCACGCCAAGACACAGGCGTGCGATTCTCACTGGCTGAGCTCCGACGGCGTGACCCTTGCCGATGTCGCGAACCAGGTGACCCTGCAGGCGCACACGGAAACGGGTGCACGCTCGCACCTCTATACCGATATGAAGGAAGTGCTCACGAACTACAAGGAGAACATCACGCGCGATATTACGGATGTCTCAAGCACGGATGTCGCGGAGCTCGCGATGAAGATGATGCAGCAGCAGACCATCATGAGTATGTCGCTCGCGATGGGCTCGCGCATCCTGCCGCTCTCGCTCGTGGACTATCTGCACTGATCCTCCGATAGGAAAGGATGCCCCGCATGGCAATGCTCTATCTTAACACACGCCACACCCTGCCCACGATCGGGCTGCGGATTCAGCACAACACCGTGGATACGGGCATCATCCAGCCGCGCTACACGCAGGAAACGCAGCAGGCGCGCTCGAATCGGGGCTTTACGCAGGCGCGGATCTCGATTGACAGCTATCCGAGCCGGCACAGCTACGGCGCGACGAACAACACGGACTTTGCCCGCGAGAACATGGAGCGCGGCTATGCCGAGGTCGGCAAGGGCACGTCAAAGCATACGCAGATGGCATGGGCGCTCGCCGAGGACGGCCCGAAGGCAGGCCGGCAGGTCGGCATCGAGTTTGCAAAGCGCGATATGGAGAACCGCGTCACGCGTCAGCGGACGCTGGTTGCGGCGGCGATCCCCGACCCGATCATCACGGTCGACACGGGGCAGACACACGGTACGCCGACCCCCGCCAAGACGACCCCACATTGGCAGACGGAGGGGATGGCGAACATCCGTTACAACCGCGGCAGCGTCGAAACCTATCTCGCGCAGAAGGGCGACATCCACAGTTGGGTCAGCGAAGGAAAATACGACATATATGCGTAACAGGAGTCATTGATGAAGAAGATTATGACGAGCCGCTTCGGTGAGATCGAGGCGGCGGAGGAGTCCATCATCCACTTTGCCGCGGGGATTCCCGCATTCGAGGAGGAGCGGGAGTTCATCCTCATTCCGTACGAGGAGGACAGTCCGTACGTCTTTCTGCAGTCGGTAAAAACACCCGACCTTGCCTTTCTCATGACGATGCCGCTCGTGTTCTTCCCGGACTATGAGTTCACCATCGACGACGACGTGGAAAAAGAGCTGGGGCTGACCTCCCCCGAGGAGGTGGTGATCTACGCGATCCTCACCCTCGCAGGTGCGGAGATCCGAGATCTTACCGCGAATCTCATGGCACCGATTGTGGTCAATGTGGCAACGCGCCGTGCCAAGCAGATCGTGCTCGACCGCAGCCCGTATACGACGAAGCACCGCCTGTTCCCCGATGAGAAGGAGGGCAGGTAATGCTCGTACTGACACGCAAACCCAGACAGCAGATCATGATCGGCGACAACATTGTCGTCAACATCGTGGAGGTGCAGGGCGACAACGTGCGCATTGCCATTGATGCGCCGCGCAGCGTCAAGATCTACCGCGGTGAGATCTATCGGGCAATCCAGGAGGAGAACCAGCGGGCGGCGGCAGCCCCCGCGCATTTCGACCTCAGCTCATTGCCCAGAAAATAAAGGAATCGCTGATAGAAAAAGATATGTCCACAGGGTGAATTTATCAGTGCTTCCCTCAATTGGAAACCGTCAAGGAAGAACGGAGCGGATGCGCGTGCGTGCATCCGAGGACGCACGGAGGGGTGCCTTATGACCGTAAAAAATGTTCAGGATGTCATGCCGGCAGCGGTTGCCGTCGCCGGGAGAAAGGGTGCGGATGCGCCCGAGCAGCGTACGCCGGAGACGGCACAGCAGGAGATCGGTGCCGCGAAGAACGGGAACGTCCCTGCGACAGGCAGTCTGCCGTCGGCGGATGAGAGTGCCGAGGACGCACTGTCACAGCACGAGCCGCTCTCCGAGGAGCAGACTGCATTCATCACAGAGCAGCTCAATGAGATCATGCGCAACATCAACGTGGATCTTCAGTTCCAGTACCACAAGGAGATCAACGTGATGTCCGTGCGGATGCTCGACAAGAAGACGGGCGAGGTGCTGCGCGAGATTCCACCCGAGTCGATGGTGGAGCACATGATAAAGGTACACGACTGGATCGGTGCTTTCCTGGACAGAACGGCGTAAGGGGCTGGAGGAGGAACTATGTCAGGAGCAAAAGGAATCTACGGGCTTTCCGGCTCGGGGCTCGATGTCGAGTCGCTGGTCAAGGTCGGAATGATCTCGCAGCAGAAAAAATACGATCGCATTTATAAGAAAGAAGTCGAAGCGGAGTGGCGTAAAGAGGCGTACGCGAACATCTACGACAAGACGAATACGTTCAAAAGCCGGATGTCGGACTACCGCCTGAGCTCGACGACGAATCCGATGACGACGACGAGCACAAATGCTGACGCGGTCACGGCGGCGGCAGATGCGACGGCGGGCGTGATGACCCATAATGTCGAGGTCACACAGGCGGCATCGAACGCCTATCTGATGACGGCGGCGGGGCAGAAGATCGCACGCAATAATACGGGCGCACAGACGAGCGTCATGCTCAAGGACGTGGCGTTCGGCGGCACGATGCCTCCCGGCATGTCCCCTGGGGATACGGCGCTCAAGTTCAAGATTTCGAACGGCACGGGCAGCGCCGAGATCTCCTTTACGGCGGAGGAAGTCTTTACGAAGAACCTCACGCTCAACGATCTCGCGAACCGCATCAACAACGCGCGCTTTACCGGATCGGACGGTAAGAAGACATCGCTCGACATCCGTGCGAACTATGACTCCGTCTCGGACGGATTCTCCCTCGTCAACAGCAAGACGGGCGACTCGAACAAGATTGATCTGTCGGTCAAGACCACAGATCCGTCGGCGGCACGCACGGCGGATCTGCTGAACAATCTGAAGCTCGGTACGGTTGCGGGCGGCAGCATCGGTCCTGCTACGACCATGGCGACCTCGGGCACAACCTCCTCGCTCACGGCGGCGGGGACGAACGCCACGGTCAAGATCGACGGCCGTACCTACAGCAACCTCCAGGACAACAAACTGAAGGTGAACGGTGTCGCCTATACATTTAAGAAGGCGACGACGGGCGCGGCGCAGATCAACGTCGCACAGGATCAGGACAAGCTCGTCGAGAACGTCAAGAAGTTCGTCGAGGAGTACAATGCCCTCCTCGACGATCTCAACAAGCGGTACGGCGACAAGGGATATAAGGATTATGGTCCTTTGACAAAGTCGCAGGAAGACGGTATGTCGAAGGAGCAGGTCGAGAAGTGGAACGCGAAGGCAAAGCAGGGGCTGCTCTACCGCGACTCCTTCCTGCGTTCCATCGTCGGCGATCTGCGCGATGCAGTCATCAACCGTGTGGAGTCCGTGCCGGGACGCTACAGCACCCTCTCGTCCATCGGCATCACGGTCAGGGATCAGTCGGGGCATCTGCAGATCGACGAGGCGAAGCTGAAGAATGCCGTCGCGGCAGAACCCGATGCCGTCAACCGGCTCATCTCATACAGCGATGAGAAGGACGACTACGGCAAGAGCGGCATCGCCTCGCGTCTGTTCAATAAGATCGGCGGACGGCTCAAGGAGCTGGAGCGGCACGCCGGTGTCGCCTCGGACAAGAGCGACCGCAGTGAGCTTGGCAAGCTCATTCAGAACTACGAGAAGCAGATGAGCGACTTCAAGAAAATTATGTCGTCGTTCGAAAGCAAACTCTACAAGAAGTACAATGCGATGGAGGAAGCGATTGCGCGTCTCTCGACACAGTTCAGCTTCTTCAGCGGAAAGTGATGCAGGGAGGGTTCTCCTATGGTAAACAGTGCTGCGGAGGCGTATAAAAGGCAGCAGATCATGACGGCAACCCCGGAGGCTCTGACACTCATGCTCTACAACGGCTGTCTCAAGTTCATCAAAGAGGGGGTCGAATACCTCGCGGAGAAGAACTACGAGGCATCGAACATCTCGCTCCAAAAGGCGCAGAGCATCATCTCCGAGTTCCGCATCACCCTCAACATGGACTATGAGATCTCACATCAGCTCATGCCACTCTACAACTATGCGTATGATCGGCTGGTCGAGGGCAACATGAAGAGCAGCCCAGAGATCATCCAGGAGGCGACCGACATCATGACCGAGCTTCGCGATGCGTGGGCGCAGGCGATGAAAAAGGCACGTGAGGAAAAAGGGGCGCAGGGCATGGAAGGGAGCGGCATCTATGCCGGATGAGAGCTATGCAGCGGCACGCGTCCTCTGGGAGAAGTACCGTATGCTCACGCATGAGATGATGAAATTCGTGGATGCAGATGAGATCGACACCTTCATTGGCCTCGTCGACCAGCGCGAACAGGTTGTGAACCTCCTCAAGGAGCTCTCCACCGATCCCTATCGGGGCGGCGCAGAGTGGCCGGCATTGGAGGCGGAGTTGACACCGCTTGAGATGCAGATTCAATACAAGGCACGCGCGTGGCTGAACCGTTCGCGCCGGCAGAACGCCGCCGTCCACAGCTACGACCTTACGGGGGCGAGCCCGCTCGGCTCACATTTGAACCGCAGGTATTGAGTGGGGCATTGGCGCAGTCCCTTGACAAACGGTACGAAAAAAAGTAAAATATTTGCAGCCAATTACTTAAGTATGTCCTTTGCATGACGATATACTTTATGTAAGGCGATAATAAGCAAGCGGGGCGGCTGCCATGGACGGCTAGCTAGCAGCCGGTCAGGATAGACGCGTCACTTGCCTATTATACAGCGGGCACGGATGTCCGCACATACATTCAACTTCCGGAAGAACCGGAACCACACCAGGGAGGAATTTACACATGGCAATGGTAGTTAAGAACAACATGTCGGCGGTCAACACGCTCAACATCCTGAACAAGAACCAGTCGGCACTCAGCAAGAGCCTCCAGAAGGTTTCCTCGGGCATGAAGATCAACAGCGCGGGCGACGATGCGTCCGGGTATGCGATCTCCGAGCGTATGCGCGTCCAGATCCGTTCGCTCGATCAGGACAACCAGAACACGCAGAACGGCAACAGCATGATGCGCACCGCTGAGGGCGCTGTCTCCAGCACGGTCGAGATCCTCAAGACCCTCAAGGAGAAGGCAATCAACGCGGCGAACGACACGAACACGGATGAGGATCGCCGTACGATCCAGAAAGAGATCAACCAGATGGTTGACCAGATCGACGACAACGCGCTTGCAACGTACAACGGCAAGTACCTCGTCGATGGCTCGCGCAACAGCAAGGGTACGGCGACCTGCACGGCGCTGACGAACACGGCGCTGAGCGTGGACTCGAAGTGGGCTTCCGCTCTGACGGAGCTCAAGAGCCGTACGGATGAGGGTCTCAACATCCAGAAGACGGATAACGTCACGCTGTCCTACGTCCGTGAGGGCAAGACCTACACGACAACGTTCAAGGTCGGCACGAATGCGCTCTCCGACATCATCAAGAGCACGGCGTTCAACGGCACGGAGTCGCAGGGTGGCACGGATCTCGTTGTCAGCACGAAGAACGAGCCGATGGTCGGCCTTGACAAGGCGGGCAACACGGTCTACACGGCGGACAACAAGACGGCTCTCACGCTGACGGCTGCCGGTGCGGGCACGAAGGCTCAGATCTCGTCCTTCACGATCTCGATTACGGACAACACGGGTGCGATCCGCAAGACGGCGAATACGGCGCTCGACGCGTTCAACGAGCGCATCCGCGCAGAGAACAAGTCCGCCGACAACTCCCTCGTCCTCCAGACGGGTGTCAAGGCGAACCAGGCGATCAAGGTCAGCATGACGGATATGCGCTCCCTCGCTCTCGGTGTCAAGGGCACGGACGGTCAGGTTCTCAGCGTCCAGACGCAGGAGAAGGCAAACGCTGC
>CALJPB010000228.1 GCA_937981305.1 uncultured Selenomonas sp. | reverse complement strand
ACGCAGCAGCAACGCAGGGGCGCGAGACGAAGGTCTATCTCCACTGGTCGGCGGGACACTACGGGCAGTTCTGGAGCGACTACCACATCCAGATCGACCGAGACGGAGAAATCTACGTCATCGCGGACGGCGAACTCGACGACGTACTCGAGGCAACATATCGGCGTAACAGCGGCAGCGTGAGCATCTGTATTCTCGGATGTGTGGGTGCGACGACGAACAACCTCGGCGCAGAGTCTCCGACCGACACACAGATTGAGGGCATGGCAAAGGCAATCGCCGCACTCTGTAATGGACTCTGGCTGACGATCGACAAGCAGCGCGTTCTGACGCACGGCGAGGCGGCGGACAATGAGGACGGCATCTGTCCACACGACCCGTACGGACCGAAAAATGGCTGTGAGCGTTGGGATCTGGAATACCTCGGCACGATGGAAAGCCCGAAGTATCACCCGTGGGCAGATGACGGGATGCGTGGTGGCGATGTGCTGCGCGGCAAGGCAAACTGGTACCGTAAGACTTGGCAGGAGCAGGGAGGCGCGCCGAATGATTGAGCGTGCAAAGAGGGCGGTCACAGAGCACAAAACAGCCCTGCTGGCAATCCTGTGTCTCCTAATCGTCGGCATTGCATACGCCGTCGGTCGACACTCCGTTGCGGAGCAGACCGCATTGGAAAAACCCACCGTCATGACGCAGGAACAGACGCAGAACGCTAAGACACTGCGGGCGCAGCTGGATATCTCCAAGAGCAACGCTGAGGCACTCCAAAAGCGTCTTGCAGAGGCACAGGCGGGACAGCGTGCGCCTACGGTTACGTACCATGTCACAGCTCCCACGGTGGAGCGTGCTGCGCAGGTCGTTGAGCGGCAGATACGGGAGGACGACCCGACACTACCGAGGGCGGCACGAGAAAAGACAGACCGCACCGTCGTCACTCCGATCACGAAGGATAAGGACGGCAAAGACCTACTGCCGGCAGAACAGAAGGTTGACATCTACAAGATCAACCTCCGAAAAGACCACCGCATCAAGGCGGGCGCGTCCGTCATCGACGGCAAGGCACTCATGTCGATTGGCTACGAGCAAGGGCGATTTGAGGCATTGGCACATTTTGACGGCGGGCGATACAAGGGCACGACAGTGATGTATAACATCGCGGAGTGGTGAGGGAATAAACGAACAGAGGGGACAGCGTATCGTGCGCCGTCCCCTCTGTTTTTGTCTACAATTTGTCTACCATGCCTACAAAAACGAGTGAAAAATACTCAGATATTCTTTGTTGGCGAATCTCATTGAAAATCCTGCAATCCTGCGTCGTAAGTAGGCGTATCAATGTTTTCTATAATTGGGACACCACACCTGACTAACACCTAGTAGGAACTAAGTCCTTTTTTGTATTTTAAGATACGTTGACATGGTTCGCCCACGTCCTTTTATTTCGCGGAATACAGGGAATTTTGTTCACGTTGGGACAGGAAAAGGGAATGATTGTTTTCTTGAAAAAAAAGGGGGTTTTTGCTATAACTGTTAGTGAAAGTGGTGAATTGTGGCGATAAGTGCCATGCTGTGGTGATGAAGTTTTGAAGGGTGGTGCGGCAGGATGTTTATGGGGGAGTACACCCACAGCATTGATGCCAAGGGCCGCGTCATCCTGCCTGCGGATTTTCGGCAGGAACTCGGTGTTTCCTTCATCATCACGAAGGGACTGGACGGCAGTCTTTTTTTGTTTCCGCAGGCGGCATGGGATGAGTTCGCAGCGAAGCTGCGGACGCTCTCGATCGCCGACCCGAATGCGCGTGCGTTTGCCCGCTTTTTCATTGCAGGTGCACGCACGCTCGAATGTGACAAGCAGGGCCGTTTTCTGATTCCCGCAAATCTGCGTGCCTATGCGAATATCGGGCTGAAACAGGATGTCATTCTTACGGGTGCCGATGCACGCATCGAGGTCTGGGACAAGGAGAAGTGGCTGCGCTATGCGGGTGAGGTCGATCCGAACATCACGGAGATCTCGACACAGCTCGCGGGCTACGGGATTACGATATGAGCGATTTTCATCACATCAGTGTTCTTCCTACGGAAACGATCGCAGCACTCGCGGTGCGCCCTGACGGCACCTATGTGGACTGCACGCTTGGCGGGGCGGGGCACGCGGGGCGGATTGCACGGCAGCTTTCTACACAAGGCCGTCTCATCGGCATCGATCAGGACGAAATTGCGATTGCGGCGGCGGGGGAGCATCTCGCGGATGCCGTGTGTCAGGTGACGCTTGTCCGCGATAACTTTCGTAACCTCGCGGCAATTCTCGCCCGCGAAGGTGTGGATGAGGTGGACGGTGTGCTCTTCGATCTTGGGATTTCGTCGCCGCAGATCGATACGGCGGAGCGCGGTTTTTCCTATATGCTGGATGCGCCGCTCGATATGCGGATGGATCGTCGTGCTGCGCGCAGTGCCTATACCGTTGTCAACGAATACAGCGCAGAGGAGCTTACGGAGATCTTTTACACGTACGGTGAGGAACGATGGGCAAAGCGCATTGCCGCATTTATTGAGGAGTCTCGAAATTCTCGTCCCATTGAGACAACGGGCGAGCTCGTCGACGTCATTGACCGCGCCGTGCCGAAGGCGGTACGCGCAAAGGGCGGGCATCCTGCCAAGCGGGTCTTTCAGGCGATCCGCATCGAGGTCAACGAGGAGCTGACCATTCTGGCGGACGCACTGAAGGCGGCTGCGGCGGCGCTTCGTGCGGGCGGGCGGCTTGCAGTCATCACGTTTCACTCGCTTGAGGATCGTATTGTAAAGAAAACCTTACAGGAGCTTGCACGTGGCTGTATTTGTCCGCCAAAGACACCGGTCTGCATCTGCGGCCATGTGCCGGAGCTGCGCCTGATTGGCAAGGCATGTGCGGCGAGTGCCGCAGAATGTGCGGCAAACCCACGGGCAAAGAGCGCGAAGCTGCGCGTGGCAGAGAAGATATAAAGTCAGAGATCAAGGAGGTGAGGGCGTATGCCGGCACGTAAAGTGTATCCCTACGAATACGAGGAGGCGGAAGAGCCCACACCGTCTATAGAGATGCCCAAAGAACCGCTGATTCGACGGGAAGTAAATACGAATCTAAGGAATTGTCTGCGTGCCATTTTCTTCCTCATTGCACTCGGAGCGATGGTGGTGACATTGCTCGGCGGCATTAGTGCGAACAATGGCTATACCCTGCTTGAGACACAGCAGAATGCCGATCAGTTGGAGCAGGAAAATGAGCGTCTGAAAATCGAGATTGCGCAGCTGAAATCACCCGCACGCATTGAGGCGATTGCGGTGGATCAGCTGCATATGCAGGTGCCGCAGAATATGTATTTTTCGCATGAAGGGGAATGACGGCACATGACGAAGCGATTGTCAGAACTTGCAGCACTCGTGCCAAATGCACGGCTTTTGGGGACGGATGCAGAGATCACGAGTATTGAGCGTGATTCCCGCCGCGTGAAGGAAGGAGCACTTTTTGTCTGCATCAGCGGTGCTCATGTGGATGCACACAGCTTTATACCAAGTGCGGCGCGGGCGGGAGCTCGCGCCATTTTGACGGAGCGGGAGACGGTGGATGTCCCCGATGGCATCACCGTTCTCCATGTGGCGAATCTCCAAGAGGCTCTGGATGTCATTGTGCCGTATTTCTACGACTATCCCGCGCGTGCGATGCGCGTCATCGGCATCACGGGGACGAACGGAAAGACAACGACGAGCTATCTCGTGCGTGCGATCCTGCGCCATGCGGGGAAACGCGTGGGGCTCATAGGAACGATACAGGTCATGATGGAGGACGAGGTGTTCCCGACGGCGAACACGACCCCCGATGTCATTGTCATGCAGCAGCTCCTGTCTGAAATGCGTGCACGAGGGATGGATGCGGTCGTGATGGAGGTCTCCTCGCACGCACTCGATCAGGGGCGCGTCACGGGCATTGAGTTCGATACGGCGGTGTTCACGAATCTGACGCAGGATCACCTCGACTATCACAAGACGATGGAGAACTATGCACGGGCAAAGGCGCGGCTTTTCGAGTATGTGTCTGCGCAGGGGACAAAGGTGGGGAAGACTGCGGTGCTCAACGCAGACGATGCGGCACGTGAAACCATGCGTGCACACACGCATTGCCCCATCATTTCCTACGGTATGGAAAATGATGCGGATCTGATGGCAAAGGACGTTCATTTGGCGCAGGACGGCATGGAGCTGACGCTCATGTATGATGGGGCACAGCTCGCACAGCTCCACATCGGCATTACGGGACTGTTCAATGTCTATAACGTACTCGCGGCAGTGGGGGTAGCTCTTGCGGAGAATGTCCCAACGGCAGATATTGTGGAAGCACTTCGCTCGTTCACAGGCGTACCGGGACGTTTTGAGCTTGTACGCGAAGGGCAGCCGTTCTCCGTTATTGTGGACTATGCACATACGCCGGACGGCATGGAGAACGTCCTGCGTACGGCGCGTGCAGTTACGGCGGGGCGCATCATCGCCGTGTTCGGGTGCGGCGGCGATCGCGATCGGACGAAGCGTCCCATCATGGGGCGCATGGCGGCGGAGCTGGCGGACATTGCCATTCTGACCTCGGACAATCCGCGTACGGAGGATCCGGCGGCGATTTTGGATGAGGTGGAGACGGGCGTTCTGCCCGTGATCGGTGCGAAGCCGTATGAAAAGCTGGTGGATCGCCGTACGGCGATTTTTCACGCAGTCGGGACGGCGCGGGCGGGGGACACGGTCGTCATCCTCGGCAAAGGGCATGAGAACTACCAGATTCTGAAGGACAAGACGATTCATTTCGACGACCGCGAGACGGCACGCGAAGCAATCAGGGGGCTGTGATATGGAACTGACATGGAATGAGGTGCTGGCAGCGACCAATGCGAAGGTGCACAGCGGGAAGCTGAGCGGCAATGCTGCCATCCCCAAGATCACGACGGATACGCGGAAAATCGAGACGGGGGATCTCTTCATCGCCCTGCGCGGGGAGAACTTTGACGGTGCGGAGTTTGCGGCGGACGCGCTCCAAAAAGGAGCGTCGGCGGTTCTGGTCGGTGCGCCGCTTTCTAAGTCGGTGGAAAAGGCTCTGAAGAATGCAAAGGGCGCAGTTCTTACGGTGTCCGACACCCTCGCCGCGTATCAGGAAATCGCGCACGCGTGGCGCATGAAATTCGGCATTCCCGTCGTTGCAATCACGGGCTCGAACGGCAAGACGACGACGAAGGATCTGACGGCGGCGGTGCTCTCGGCACGCGGTACGGTCTGCCGTACGGCGGCGAACTACAACAACGAGGTCGGGCTGCCGCTGACCCTGCTCGGCATGACGGGCGGGGACGTTGCTGCTGTTGTGGAAATCGGTATGCGCGGGCTGGGGCAGATCGCCGCACTCGCACCCGTTGCCGCTCCCTCAATTGGCATTGTGACGAATGTGTGCGAGGTGCACATGGAGCTGCTCGGCTCGATTGAAAACATTGCAAAGGCAAAGGCGGAGCTCGTGCAGGCGATTCCCACGGGCGGGACGGTCATCCTCAACGCGGACGATGCACGCGTTGCAGCGATGCGCTCCCTTGCGGCGGATGGCGTACGCATCCTGACATACGGCATCGGCGCAGATGCCGATGTGCGTGCCGAGGCACTGCGTCTGACATCGGACGGTTCACAGTTCATGGTGACGTGGAACAATGAGCGGCACGACTACAGCATTCCGCTTGCGGGACGGCACAATGTCAGCAATGCACTTGCGGCACTCGCGGCGGGCTTCGTCCTCGGCTACACGCCGCAGGAGATGCAGACGGGTCTGCGGCGGCTCGCGGTGACCAAGATGCGCTATGAGGTGCATGAAGTCGGCACATGGACATTCATCAACGATGCCTACAATGCGAGTCCGTCGTCGATGGCGGCGGCACTTGAGACGACGGCAAATCTCTATGAGGGACGCAAAATTGCCGTGCTCGGTGATATGTTAGAGCTCGGCGATGCTGCCGAGGAGGCGCACCGCACGATCGGACGGCGTACTGCGGAGCTCGGTTTTGCGGCACTCGTGACCTATGGACCGCAGTCCCAATGGATGCATACAGCGGCAGCGGCGGCGGGCTGACCGTCGTTCCGCCCACGCCGCAGCAGGGGCGATATGAGATTGTCGACGAGGCGCAGTCGTCATGGGACGTCACCTTCGACTTCGACCATTCGAGAACCTTTACGATCTACAATGGCGCGGGACCGA
>CALJPB010000227.1 GCA_937981305.1 uncultured Selenomonas sp. | reverse complement strand
AAGCACATCGAGGTCATGGTGCGGCAGATGCTGCACAAGGTCAAGATCGAGGAGTCGGGCACGACGGATTTCCTGCCCGGCGAGTACATCGAGATCAATGCGTTCGAGGCGGCGAATACGAAGGCAATCGAGGAGGACGGCGAGCCCGCCGTGGCAAAGCCCATCCTGCTCGGCATCACAAAGGCATCGCTCGCGACGGACTCCTTCCTCTCGGCGGCATCCTTCCAGGAGACCACGCGCGTCCTCACCGACGCCGCGATCAAGGGGAAGATCGACCCGCTCGTCGGCCTGAAGGAGAACGTCATCATCGGCAAGCTCATCCCCGCAGGTACGGGCATGACCCGCTACCGCAACCTCGAAATCGTCGACTTTGCGCCGCAGGTTGTGGAGGAAGCCGAGGAGGAAGAGGTCGTCGAAGAAGTACACGAAGAGGTTGACCTCTCGCGGTTGGAGCAGCTGACGAACTGAGCTGTTGCAATTTGACTTTGATTGTGTTATACCAAGCGCAGAGATCCTGAAACGCAATATCCAGGGAATCGCTGATAAAATAGACCCTCAGATTGGCGTAGATTTTTCGTCCGTACAAGGCGCAAACCGGACGCATAGCAAGGGCTATGTGGAGGATTTGCAGGCGTTGTACGGGCAAAAAAGATGCGTTAAGGTGGCGGTGCTGAATTTATCAGTGCTTCCCCAGATTACGAGAAAGCACGGCAGCTGCAGCTGCCGTGCTTTTCTGATGGTTTTCCGTATGAAATGTGATATATTATCCGTAGAGATCATGAAGTGGTGAGGCTCAACTCACATAAAACACCTAGTAGGTGCAACTACTAGGTGTTTTATGTTTTTGATCTGTATTTATTTCATCTAATGACTCAAACTTCGCAGATGAATCATCTGCTGCAACCCTTGAAATATCTATCTTCTTGGCAAATATAACAGCATGAGCAACATCCATCTACCATCGCGCCCACTCCAAAAAGGTGGAGCTTCTCGCCCGCCTCTACGACCATGTCAAGAAGGAGTTCTCCTATGGCTTCCGCTTACTCCTCCACAACTTCTATACGTTTAAATGGATACCTTTAACTCTTAAATTTTCTATGCAATCAGCCAGATATTCAATATTATGCTCTTTGTAAATTGGGCTGCCTATAATTTCCTCTTTAAGATTATCGTACTTTTCTGCTGTCCTACCTCTATAATTTTTATCTTTCCATTCCGCAGAAACATGATATCCTCTTTTTTCCATCTCCTCCATAACCAATACATGGTAAATAAAAAGATGATACGGGGAATATGTAAACACATAGTCCACAGTTTTATGTTTCTTTTTCCATCCATTGCCCCTCA
>CALJPB010000226.1 GCA_937981305.1 uncultured Selenomonas sp. | reverse complement strand
GCAAGCGTAACCTCCAATGCGTCTATTTCTATCTTTTCCCCTGTGAGCGTATTCTTGACCTTGCCGTCCATACCGCGAAAGGGCATCCACGAAAGGGCAAGATACGAGCGGCGTGCGCCGCTGCGCTCCTGCTGCTCCTCGATCCAGATACTCCATCCGTTCTGAAAGGAGGGGAGTGCGATCCTCTGCGTCTCCTCCTCCATGTTGTACGGCTGGTAGGTGATGATCCCGAGTACGCTGTCATCCTTGCAGCGCAGGATATTGGGGTGCGTGATCCCGCCCCACGAGAGATGTTCCGCTGCACGCTTATTTTGCAGCTTATATTCCTTCCAAGACATTGTGCGCCCTTCCGTTATCACTTAGGTTGAGTAGTAGTCATGCTTATAGGTGTAGACCATGAAGCAGTCAAAGAACTGGGCATCGTCCTGTGAGAAGTACCGAAAGGCAAAATGCACGATCACATTCAGCGTGAGGAGATACCAGTAGCTCAGACCAAGCGTCAGGATCATAAAGATCGCTGCGCCAGAATTGTAGATGATGCAGCTGCGCGGTACGCCCATGAATAGGATGTACTCCGTGAGTGAGCGATAGAGCGGCAGATGTGTCCATGAGATCACATTTTGCTGGGACTGCTGCTCCTCCATGTGCCCCTCCCCCTTTCCGGATTAAAACAGGCAGCCGGAGAGACCCGTGCCGATCACGGATTGCATGAAGCTGCCCGCGCCCATTGCAACTGCGCCGCCACCCGCAGCCTTGACACCGCGCATCATGACCTGCTGCTCCCACCCCATCGCCCAAGACATACCGGCGAGTGCAACGCCACATCCTGTGACAAGAATGGGGATCGGACCCGTAAGCGCGTTGGTAACGGTCTGAAGCGGCTTGTCCAGCGGCGTGATGCCGACTGTGTTAGAGTTTTGCCCTGCCGCCGCTGCACCGCTTGTATCCCCGGTCGAAGCAAAGGTGATTGCTGCCGGAAGCATGAGGATAGCGACCTGAAGCACGATGGGTGCGCTTGCCTTGAGGAAGGACTTGACCTGCTCTTTGGTGATGTTGACCTTGAACTTTTCCATGACAAAAAACCTCCTGTAAGATAGATAAAACCACATGAAATTATTATAAATGCTTGCAGAATTAAAAAACTGCAAACTTTTCGGTGACGGAGCATTTTTTAACGGCTCCTGCGCTGCTGCTCTTTATTCTTTTGCACCATCACCATCCAGCCGATGTGTGATGTACTCGTGCCGCTCGCGATCCCAGCCGTCGATGGACAGAACTTCCTCGACGCCGCGCGAAACGGCGCGCTTTGCGATGTAGATTACAACGTCGATTGCACGCGCAATGCCCGCTTGCTGCGCCGAGATGGAGACACGGCTCACGAGGTCTTCCAGTCGATAGAGCGTGTCCATCGCACTGTCGCTGTGGACGGTAGAGCAGCCGCCTCTGTGTCCTGTTGACCATGCGTCTATCAGGGTCAGC
>CALJPB010000225.1 GCA_937981305.1 uncultured Selenomonas sp. | reverse complement strand
TGAGCACTTCTTCAAGTATCTCCCGAAGACGGTACAGAAGGTCGCCGTCCTCGACCGCACGAAGGAGCCGGGATCGCTCGGCGAGCCGCTTTACCTCGATGTCAAGGCGGCGTACTACAGCTCGGGGATGAATCCCGTCATTGTCGGCGGGCGCTATGGTCTCGGCGGCAAGGACACGACGCCGGATCAGGTCTTTGCGGTCTACGAGGAGCTGAAGAAGGACGAGCCGATGCACGGTTTCACGCTCGGTATTGTTGACGATGTCACACACCGCAGCCTCACACCGGTCCACGGCGATGTCAACCTCACGAAGCCGGGGACAACGGCGTGCAAGTTCTGGGGTCTCGGCTCGGACGGCACGGTCGGCGCGAACAAGAGCGCGATCAAGATCATTGGCGACAAGACGGATATGTACGCACAGGCGTACTTTGCATACGACTCGAAGAAGTCGGGCGGCATCACGATGAGCCACCTGCGCTTCGGCAAGTCGCCCATCATCAGCCCGTACCTCATCAACAAGGCGGACTTCATCTCCTGCTCGCAGCAGTCCTATGTCCGTCAGTACGACCTCCTCGCAGGTCTCAAGAAGGGCGGCACGTTCCTCCTCAATACGTTCTGGTCGGATGAGGAGCTGAACACCCACCTGCCCGCATCGATGCGCCGCTACATCGCCTCCAACGACATTCAGTTCTACACGGTGGATGCGGTTCACATCGCCCGCGAACTTGGCCTCGGCGGACGCTTCAACATGGTCATGCAGTCGGCGTTCTTCAAGCTTGCGAACATCATTCCCATCGACGACGCGGTCAAGTATCTCAAGGACGCGGTTGTCACATCCTACGGCAGCAAGGGCGAAAAGGTTGTCAACATGAACAACGGTGCGATCGATCACGGCATCGAGTCGCTCCACCGTGTGAATGTTCCTGCCGAATGGAAGGATGCCGTGGATGAGGAGGTTCCGGTCAACGCAAAGACGCCGGAGTTCATCACGAAGGTTCAGAACGTCATGAACCGTCAGGAGGGCGACAAGCTCAAGATCTCCGAGCTGCTCAGCATGGAGGACGGCACATTCCCTGTCGGCGGTACGGCATTTGAGAAGCGCGGTACGGCGATCTCTGTCCCCGTATGGCGTCCGGAGAAGTGTATTCAGTGCAACCAGTGCGCATTCGTCTGCCCGCATGCAACGATTCGTCCTGTGCTGACGACGGACGAGGAGCTTGCTGCAGCGCCCGAGGGCATGCAGTCCGTAAAGTCGCGTCCGGCGAAGGGGATGAACCTCACCATCGCCGTCTCGACGCTCGACTGCCTCGGCTGCGGCAACTGTGCGCAGGTCTGCCCGGGCAAGGCCCTCGATATGACCCTGCTCGATGACAACCTCCGCGATGCGCAGAAGTACTTTGACTATGGCGTGGACACGGAGAAGGTCTCGGTCAAGAACGTCCCGATGAAGAAGACGACGGTCATCGGCTCGCAGTTCGAGCAGCCGCTCTTCGAGTTCTCGGGTGCGTGCGCAGGCTGCGGCGAAACGCCGTACGCAAAGCTCGTCACGCAGCTTTTCGGCGACCGCATGATGATCGCCAATGCAACGGGCTGCTCCTCCATCTGGGGCGCGAGCGCACCTGCAATCCCGTATACGAAGAACCCGAAGGGGTACGGCCCTGCATGGGCAAACTCGCTGTTCGAGGACAATGCGGAGTACGGACTTGGAATGCTGCTCGGCACGAAGGCAGTGCGTGAGTCCATCGCAGCGGCGGTGACACAGGCACTCGAGGAGAAGAAGGGCTCTGCCGAGCTTCAGGCAGCAATGCAGCTCTGGCTCGAAAAGCGCGACAGCGGCGAGGGCACGCGTGACCGCGCCGACCTCCTGCGCGAGCTGCTTGAGAAGGAGAAGGGGACGGACGAGCTTCTCTGCCGCATCTACAAGGATAACGACTACTTCGTCAAGCGTTCGCAGTGGGTGTTCGGCGGCGACGGCTGGGCATACGACATCGGCTTCGGCGGCGTGGATCATGTGCTTGCTTCGGGTGAGGATGTCAACGTCATGGTCTTTGATACCGAGGTCTACTCGAACACGGGCGGACAGGCATCGAAGTCGACCCCTGCGGCAGCGATTGCAGAGTTCGCGGCAACGGGCAAGAAGACGAAGAAGAAGGATCTCGGCATGATGGCGATGTCCTACGGCTACGTCTATGTGGCGCAGATTGACATGGGCTCCGATCAGAATCAGGTCTTGAAGGCAATCAGCGAGGCAGAGGCATATCCGGGACCGTCCCTCATCATTGCCTACTCGCCATGTATCAACCACGGGATCCGCAAGGGCATGGGCTGTGCCCAGCTTGAGGGCAAGCTCGCGGTCGAGTGCGGCTACTGGGCGAACTATCGCTACAACCCGCAGCTCATCGAGGCGGGCAAGAATCCGTTCACGCTCGACTCCAAGGAGCCGGACTTCTCGAAGTTCCAGGAATTCCTGCTCGGCGAGAACCGCTACATCAGCCTCAAGAGCAACTTCCCCGAAGCAGCGGAAGCACTCTTCGAGAAGACGCAGAAGGATGCGGAGACGCGTTACAACAACTACAAGAAACTTGCAGGCAAGGCATAAGCTTCCCTGAGGTCTGGGCTGCCGTGAAGATTTTCACGGCAGTTTTTTCTTGACATTTTATTAACATATCAATATAATATGTAAACAATGTTTTATATGGGGTTTGAATTTGGGAGGAGTTATATATGGCAGAGCAAAAGAATGTTGCGTCTGTGCGAGATGAGGTGGAGCAGAAAGCGCAGGCGGCACTTTCTGCGGCGAAATTGAACAATCAGAAGAGTCAGGTCGTGCTTTGGATCGGTGCGCTCATCGTTGGTGGCATACTTGGTTGGGTGAATGTGCCTGTACTGAATGAGCTGTTTAACTTTATTGCGACGGTCTTCACGCGTCTGTTCCAGTTCGTTGCCGTTCCTACCATCGCACTTGCTGTGATTACGACACTTGCGGCACTTGGCACGAAGCATGATAC
>CALJPB010000224.1 GCA_937981305.1 uncultured Selenomonas sp. | reverse complement strand
GCCCGCGATCGTCAAAGACGTAGTAGAAAAGGCGATCGTTTGTGCTGCGATAGATTTGGTTCTCATCCATATCCATGCCCGCATGCAGTACGGCGTATGCCTGCGACGCTGCGACACTGTCTGCCGTATCCAAGAGCTCACGCGCCTGTTCGGAGGTGATCGCCCACTCCATCGTCTTGTGCATGGCAAAGAGGAGGACGATGACCAGTCCTCCCATGACAAGCGCGTAGCGGAGCATGAGCCGCAGGCGGCTGCGCCCGAATACGTTCTGCTCGTTCAATGCGGCGTCTCCAATTTGTACCCGACGCCGCGAATCGTCTTGATCGCCGCGCCCTCCCCTGCTGCGTCGAGTTTCTTGCGCAGCATCTTCATATAGGAGTCAATGTTGTTCGAACTGACATCCGCCTCGAGCCCCCAGATGCGGTCGAGAATGATGTCGCGCGGCACAACAATGCCGATGTTCTGCGCGAGCAGGTCGAAGAGCTGGAACTCACGCGGCGAGAGCTGGATCATCTTGCCGTTCTTCTCGAGAATGTTCGCTGTGCGGTTCAGTTTGAATCCGCCGATCTCATCCACCTCATGCTGAATCCGCTGTGTCGCCCGCCGACCGAGGGCACGCAGACGCGCGAGCAGCTCCGAGAATTCGAACGGCTTCACGAGGTAATCGTCCGCCCCTGCATCCAGTCCCGTCACACGATCCTCTACCGAGTCACGTGCCGTCAGCATCAGGATTGCACGGTCATAGCCGCTGCGGCGCAGGCGTGCACACGCCTCGACGCCCGTTTCCCCGGGCATCATCCAATCCAGGATCAGAATATCGTACTCCGCATAGGTCGCATACTCATAGATGTCACTGCCGTCCGTCACCCACTCGACCGAGATATCGTTTTGTTCGAGCATATATTGAATGAGCTTCCCGAGGCGCAGATCATCTTCCGCCAAAAGCACACGCATCGTATCATCTCCCGCCGATTGTATTCCACTTTTCTTGGCAAAGTATACAAAAACGAGGTGAAAGATAGCTGAAAATTATCGCATCACCGCATGATCGACCGCAATCATGCGGCGAAAAACCAGCCATCCCAGACTGTAGCCCGCCAACATGATGATCCCCATCGGCATTGCCGTATGGTCACCCGCAATCCCGACCAGAGGCATCATGCACGCGCCGAGCAGCATGGAAAAGCAGCCAATGAGTGCCGATGCACTGCCGGCGTTCTTTCCCTGCCGCGAAAGTGCAAGCGAAAAGCTCGCCGCCCCCATCACAGAGAGCGGAACAACCGTAAGAAAGAGCAGGAGGACGACGACGGCGAGCGGTGCAAAGAAATAAAATCCTGCGAGCAGCAGCGTACTCCCAATCAACGGTACGAACACAGCATATTTCAACATGGTGATATCTGGTACGCGACCCGCAAGATGTGCGGGAAGAACCCCGGCGAGCAGCAGTCCCGCGCCAATCACGGCGAAGATCATGCTGTATCCCTGCGGCGAGACGGCATAGATATTTTGAAAAACGAACGAGGAACCCGAGAGATAGGAGAAGAATGCCCCGAACACGAAGCATTGGAGGAGACAATGCCCGAGAAAATAGCGGTCGCGCAGAAGCTTCGGGAACTTTTTCAAGGAATCCGTCACGTTTGCACTGCGCTGCTCACGCGGCAGTGTCTCCTGATAGATGAGTGTCGCACCTGCAAGGAATACGCCGATGACCGTG
>CALJPB010000223.1 GCA_937981305.1 uncultured Selenomonas sp. | reverse complement strand
GGCAATGGGCGGGCGTCTTATCGATGTAGAAACTCTCTTTTTGGGCATACCATTGGAAGGCGAAGGCGCTTTGGAGACCGCTCTTTTGTCAGGCTTGGAGAAAACCGCAAAAGGAGCGTGTCTTGCGAGAGTGTCGCGAAAGTTTGTTCAATGTCTGGTAAAACATAAAGAAAAAGAGAATATGCCATATTTATCAGTCAGGGAGGATCAGGTAAAAGCTCCATTGGCGGTATATCTTGCCATTGCCGCGCCAACACATATTTATCAAAAATACCGGAAAATACTAAGTAAAATAGATTGGAACGAACTTGCGGAAATACAAAGAACGTTGCAGGCGTTTGATCTGTTCGATGGAGCAGAGCGACCGTCGGATGAAATCTAAGGAGATTGTTATATTTTGAGCTCCCGATGATAGACAAGGCAACAAGTTGACGTTTGGGCTAATGAAAAACAATCAAAAAGACGGTTGCGTAGGATATATTGTACGCAACCATCTTTGGGTATATGACCATAGGGCGATAAACCATCCGATTGACGGATGGTGTGATTATCTGGCGGGGTCGCAAGGACTCGAACCTTGCCATAGCGCTTTGCTATTTTGAAAAGTGCAGCCTCTTTCGACTACTGCTCCCATTATTGGCATTAACCCCGCAATGCGCTATCATACCCCGCCAATAAAGTACAAGCCGTCATAAGAAATCCTCCGATCAGAACAAACATCTTCTTGAGCCTTGTTTTACAAGTAGGATAAACCTGAATGACCAAGGTGGTTAGAAATGACGTGATGGAGCTGAAATTCCCAAGATCCGCTACACTTAAAAATACTTTTTTGTTATGATATCATATAAAAGACAAAAAGTCAATAGGTTTGCAAGAGTGACTGATTGTGGTAAAATACATTTGTTATAGATTAGGAAGGTGAGCAAAGGCATGGGCATTTTTGTGGGGAATGACTTCTTGCGAGATGCGCTGCTGCAGCTCCTTCGTCGTCATTTTCCCAATGGATATCGGCTCAATTCGCCGATTGCAATGCGGCAGCTGCGTGAGCGATGGCGGGAAGATCATGGTGGCGAGGAGCTGCTGGCATCGGATCATGCTGTGCGTGCACAGATTGCTGCGTTCACCATACAGGACGGGCAGATGGCATTTCTGATTCCTCGCGATGTCTTGGACTGGCTGCAATTTATTGTTACGACTTATCTCGGAAAGTCACAGGTCATCTTCTATGAGGCGTTTGTTGCACGCCATCAAAAGGAGTTGAGCGATGCGCATATATTTAGCGAATCCATCTTGATTGCTGTCTTGCGGCAATTATTCCCCGACCTGCACTACGAAAAAATGTACTTTGGGAAGCGGGATGGTACTCTTTTTGATGTAATCACAGATGACATAATAGCGATCTGGGGTGATAAGGTACTGTGGACGTATGAGGAACTGGCGGATCGGCTCTATATTCCCTATGAAAAAATCAAGCAAACATTGGGGGCACGCGGTGAGTTCCTGTGGGTGTCGAACGAGACGTATACGCATGTTTCGCGTGTTGCAATCCGTGATGCGGTGAAGGTTCGACTGCGCGAAAAGGCTCAAGAGCTTTCGGAGCAGCAGCCGTTCTGGAGCATCAAGGAACTGCCCATCGATGATGTCCTCGCCGAGAACTACGAACTTGAGACGGAGAGTTGCTCCGCGATTTATGATGCGATTTATGCGATCTGTCTGGCGGATCATTACGATAAAAAGGGGGGCACCGTAACGCAAAAAGGGCACTCATCAGCGGCGGAGGGGCGGAAAATGTCGGCGATTGACCGAATGCGTGCGTTCTGTCGTGAGCGAGATGTCTGTACGTTGTCGGAGATGAATGATTATGCGAAAAAACTTACAAAAAATAGTGTGACAGCCTTGCGTGCAGCATTGGAAATAATGGTTCGAGTTGATGCGGAGAATTTTGTATCGGATTCTTACGTGGCTTTTGATGTAGCAAGAACGGATGAAGTGCTTTCAGAAATCGTTGTTGGAGAATATCTTGTCTTAAAAGATTTTGTGTCCTTTGCACATTTTCCTGCATGTGGAAAGCAGTGGAATCGGTACTTACTTGAGAGCTATTGCAGAAGGTTTAGTCGGCAATTTCGATTTGAAGCACCGCAATTTAATAATGGTAATGTGGGAGCCGTTATTCGGAAAACTGCATCACTTAGAACTTACGATGAATTGTTGGCAGATGCCGTACTTCATGCAAATATAGACTTGGAACGCGAAACAGTTGGACAGTTTCTTTGTGATTTTGGTTATGTTGGTAAAATGCCGATTGACAGACAACTAAACGTCGTAATAGCACTAGCGAAGGTGAGGGGTTGAAATTTATTCCTATACGTATGATGACGAGACGGGGGGCCTGCTGTTAAACTCCTCACCGACGAAGATGTCCAAGGAGCCTCGTCCTGTATATGCTGCCGAGTTGGATGTTTTGGGATTTGATGCGTATTGGAAGTACGTACATCAGAATGAGGTGCCCTATCTCTGGGCAGAGGCGAATTGCTACTACTACCGTGGGCAGATGGTTGCAAAGCTCAAGGGCGGCGATGTCTATACCGCACCGCAGATTGAGCTGATGGCGGATGAGAACGGCGACCTACTTCTTCCGAAAGGCGCGGAGCTCATCTGTGTGGATATTCCTCGTATGGTCGCGAAGAACCGAGAGATGCTGGAACTGATCGAGCAGACAACGGTAAAGAAGATCGTTGGGGTTTATGAGAAGTATCGCGCAAAGCTGGATTGTTTTCATGTTGCGTTCTCGGGGGGAAAGGACAGCTGCGTCCTGCTCGACCTTGTGAAAAAGGCACTGCCACAGGGCAGCTTTGTTGTTGTATTCGGCGATACGGGGATGGAGTTCCCCGACACCTATGCGCTCGTCGATCGGGTAGAGGCAGAATGCAAAGCCGAGGAGATTCCGTTCTATCGAGCCGCCTCCCACTTTACCCCCGCCGAGTCATGGAATCTATTCGGACCCCCATCGCGCACACTTCGCTGGTGCTGCTCGGTTCATAAGAGCACACCACAAACTTTGAAAATTCGTGAAGTGCTAGGAAAAAAAGACTATGTCGGGATGGACTTCGTTGGTGTCCGTGCCGAGGAAAGTGTCAGGCGAAGTAGTTATCAATATGAAAATTATGGAAAAAAACAAAGAGGACAGTTCAGTCATAATTCTATTTTGAAATGGACTTCTGCTGAAATCTGGCTGTATATCTATACACACAAACTTCTGATCAATGAAACGTATAAAAAAGGGAATGCCAGAGCCGGATGCTTGTTCTGCCCTATGTCAGGCGGCGTGAGCGGGTTCTTCCGTCAAGAGAGCTATCCGGATGAAGTGCGACAATACACAGATATTATTAAGAATACACATGGAGGAGCAAAAAAACAAGCAGAATCCTATCTTGTGAATGGTGGGTGGAATGCTCGAAAAAACGGCAGGGATTTGTTGGATAACCCCTTTCGCTGTGTTGAAACAGTGGAGAAGAATACTGTTCGTATTGTGGTGAGAAGACCTGATTCGGACTGGCAAGAATGGATGAAGACGATTGGGGAACTGCGTGTAGAAGGAGAGGTGTGCTATTTAGCATATAAACGGGAGACAATTCGTTTTGTTGTAAAACAAACAGCGGATGGCTACGATGTAAGAATCTCTGAGAGAACTTTAAAAGACAGACCGGAACTCAGTAAGTTGTTTCGACAGGTATTTCGGAAGGCTTCTTACTGTAGTTCATGTCGTGTATGTGAAACGAATTGTCCGCATGGCTGTATCAGTTTCAATGAAGGAAAAGTAAAAATCGATGGATGTATTCAATGTCATGCGTGTCATGACATTGACAGTGGATGCTTGATGTTTCATTCGTTAAGACATCCACAAGGAGGGGGAAAAGCGATGAAGAGTTTGAACTCGTTTGCCGATCATGCACCAAAACCCGAATGGATGAAATCGTTTTTTGAACTGAAAGAAGCTTTTTTTACGGAGCATACATTGGGTC